>DAOWNM010000278.1 GCA_030642565.1 Bacteroidota bacterium
CTGTGATCCACATCCGGATCCGGAACAAAATCCACATAAGAGACCCCGTTCAGTTGAAATAGTGTCCCAATGAGCTCTGCTTTCGCATGTTCATCCTCGTAATAAACTATATTGTATGTACTATCCATTTTCTCCTCTCCCCAGATTAATTCCTTAAATGTATCTGGCTCAATCGTCCAGATACAGGAATCCTCATCCATCCAGTAACCCACCATGTTGGGATCGAAGTATTTATCCTTACTCTTATAGAAGGGGTGGAGGGAGCTGACCAGGCAACTGCTTATGAAAAGCATGGCCAGTATGGTTACGGAAACGATCGTTTTTTTCATGACGTAAGGTTTTTGTTTCAGTGTAAAACTCTCTGAAATTCCCCTGCCGTTCAACTTTTTTCGATCAAACAGCCCGGTTTATCGGTGAAATCATTGTTCCAGCTCCACCTTCAGAATGTAGGGGTCGAAAACCTGGCAGATATAGAGGTGGTTATTGAAGATGATGGCTGTGGAGCCTGCACTGATGGTGGATCCATCGGTGGAGTAGAGTGTCGTATGTGTACCCGATTCCGGATCCACCAGGAAGACCTCTACGGGTGACTTTTTTTCAGGGTTTCCGGCATGCTTCATAAACTTCATGGCCTTCACATGGCCTGGAGTCAACAGCTGCTCCTGGTATATCCTGATATTGTCGTTGCCTTTCAGGTTTGGGATCTCCCCGGAAGGTGTTAGTCCATCCCTGGTAATTTGATACACATGGATTCTGTGCAGAACGGCATCGCCCACATAGAGCTGATTGCCGATCCGGTTGATTCCGGCAGGATAGCCCAGTCCGCTCGCCACCCTTTTCGCCTCCCACACTCCTTTACTGTTTTTTTCCAGCATTTCCACGCTGGCCCGCTTGAGTTTTAACGCTTTCTCCATCAGACTTTCCCGCTTTCCCGAGTCGTTAACCAGGTAGATTTCACCATCCGGACCGGTGACCAGCGCATTGGGTGAGTGTTGACGGTTGGTATGAATCAACTCTACAAAATTGAGGCGATCTCCAACTACCCTGTAGACCAGTACCGGGTGGTCGTCAGGTTCCTTTTCGTGACTGATCACATAGAGCAGATCCCTCTCCAGGCAGATACCGTGTGGACGAAACAGAATTCCATCTGGCTCGTTCATACGTTTCATGACGATCTGATTTCCTGACAGGAGATTGTACAGCACCATCTCTCCGAAGGGTTTATCTGCCTCCCGTCGCCCACAACAGGAGATGATCAGTCCGGGGTCGCCGTGCAGGGTGTCGAGCACCATATCTTCAGGTCCCGGTTTCAATGGAATTCTTTCAACCACTCTCTGGGCCATGCCCTGTTGTGCCAGGCAGGCAAGCATGATTGTAAAGGGAAGAGTGAACACAATGTACCGCAAACTGTTTTTCATAGTAGGAGGTGGATATACTCAAATGTAATGATTTGTGGTATATTGAAGCAACCAAATGTGCTGCTTATTCATCCTTTGATTGTAAAGAAAAAGAACTACAGTATGAAGAGATTGATTTTTCTATTTATTGTGGTGTTGTTGACAGCCTGTGCAAAGGATTTCCTGGAGTTGGAGACGCTTGGTGAAAATGCCGGTATTGTGGGTACCTGGATCGATGATGGACAGAGGGGGGATACACTTTGGCTCAAACGTGCCGGGGAACTGGATAAACTGAAGTATGGCTTCACCATTGAGAAGGACGGCACTTTTATTGAGCGGAAGAATGCAGGATGGTGCGCCACTTCGTCTGTGACCCTGGATAATTATGAAGGAACCTGGGAGGCTGTCTCTGACAGTCTGATCAATATAACAGTGGCATATTGGGGAGGGATGATGACTTACCAGATCAGGATCATTTCGGTGGATGAAAGGAATCTGGCCATTCAGTATCTCTATTCGGATAGCCGGGAGAAAACCAGGTAACCCGATTATTTGAAAAAAACTTTTAAATTCGCTTTCCTCTGCTTTCTGTTTGCCCTCTGGACCTTTTTCAACCTGGTTCCCAGGGCACTTGACCATCACAAATGGTACCATAAGAACTTCCCGGACTATCCGCCTGAACGAAAAGCGATAATCCCTCACCTCCTGTAACCCCTTATTTTAAACATTTAAGTAGGAATATAGGCCCGTATATCATACATAATATTTGTATATTTACCCTGTATTATAGACATAATTGTGTTTTACAGAAGGAAAACATATGGGGTTTTAGAAGATTGGAAAAACTCCAAACGCCGAAAACCATTGGTGTTACGAGGTGCGCGGCAAGTTGGCAAATCAACCCTGGTACGTGAGTTTTCAAAACAATACGAAGATTATATAGAGTTAAACCTCGAGCGAAAAGAAGAGAGATTGCTTTTTGAAATCGGAAATGTAAAAGAGATTCTTGAAGCGTTACTTCTAAGAGAGAATATCACCATTGGAAACAGATCATTGCTCCTTTTTATCGATGAGATTCAGGAATCTCCTAAAGCGATAGGACTCCTGCGTTTTTTCTATGAGGACTTTCCTGATTTGCATGTTATTTGTGCCGGTTCTCTTCTGGAACTTTCTATTAAAGATATTTCCTCTTTTCCAGTGGGAAGAGTTCAACAGATGGTATTACATCCTTTCGATTTTGAAGAATTTCTTTTGGCCAAAGGAAATGACCTGTTGGTGAATATGTTGGATGAAACCCCTATAAAAGAGTTAACTCATGATATTATATTAAAACTATTTCATGAATATATAGTTATCGGAGGCATGCCGGAAGTTGTACATACCTATATCGAAACAAATTCTTATGCAACAACAACGGCTGTATATGCAGAAATCTGGGACACATACAAAGAAGATATTAAAAAGTACGGTAGAAACAGTACGGAAAAAAAGGTGCTTAGTCATATTGTTAATACTGCTGCCCACGAAAAAGACCGCATCACTTTTTCAGGATTTGGTAACTCAAATTACAAAAACAGAGAAGTAGGCGAAGCGTTGAGATCTCTGGATAAATCCAGGCTGATCCAGCTTGTATACCCTACGATCAGTTTACAGCCTCCACAGGAGATTGATTTCAAAAGAAAACCCAGACTGCAATTTCTGGATACCGGATTATTGAATTATGCTTTGGGGGTTCAATCAAAATTGATTGGATTGAATGACCTCGGTGATTTTTACCATGGAAGAATCATACAACATATTGTTTATCAGCAGCTGCAGGCCCAAAACTACGCAATAGATTCTAAACTGCATTTTTGGGTCAGGGAGAAGACCAACAGCAATGCTGAAGTTGACCTTGTATACCAGCATCATCAATATCTGATTCCCATCGAAGTGAAATCAGGTCCACAAGGAAGATTGCGCCCTCTGCACCAGTTCATTGATAGAACCAATCATCATTTTGCAGTGCGTGTGCTTGCCAATAAGCTTTCTGTTGAACAGGTAAAAACGCCGGCGGGAAAAGAGTACATATTGCTCAATCTCCCTTATTACCTCTCTACCCGCATCCCGCAGTATATCGAGTGGTTGGTTGAGAATTATCCAGAAACCTGACAGGTAAATCTGAAGTATATGAGGCCGGTCAGGTGGTTTCAATCCATTTACGGGCATTTACAAAGGCCTCCAGCCAGGGAGTGGCCTCATCCTCTCTGCGCTCCTGAGGGTAGTAACCACACTGCCACGGCTGGTAGGCGCGCTCCATGTGGGGCATCATGGCCAGGTGTCGACCGTTGGCCGAACAGAGGGCTGCC
>DAOWNM010000060.1 GCA_030642565.1 Bacteroidota bacterium
ATCAAAGATGCTTGTGTCATTCGGATCAAAGACCGTGGTTGTAACAGCCTCTGCATCACTTTTGGGGGAGACATTATATGCTGCGTCTAATGCTTCAACCTCAACCATGTATTCGGTTTCCGGTGAAAGCCCAAGAATAATGGCTTCTTCCGTATAGATCAAATCCGATGTATTGTACAGCGCTCCATCCAGATAAAGGTTGTAGCCCCGGATCTCAGTTTCCCCATCGAAAGCTCCACTCCAGGTTATTTTCATGGAAAGGTCCGACACGATGGATGCTTCAACTATGACAGGGGGAGTGGGAGCTATGGCATCACTTTCATAGGTAGTGGTTGTGATAATCTCACTCTCCAGCGACTCATTACCTGCCATATCCAAAGATGTCACCACTACACAATATTTAGCTCCAGGAGTAAGGTCCATCACCTGGTATACAGTCTCTTTAATTATTTCGGTATTGATCAGGTTTCCATTTACATACACATTATATCCATCCAGGCTTCGATCATCCGACGCTTCTGTCCAGCTCACCATCAGATCATTGAGCCCGGTATTGACCAGTGTAAACCCATCAGGAGTTGAAGGTTTCACCACATCGTACACAAAAGAGAGGTCCTCTCCCGGAATGTACTTTTTATCAATCCCCGGACCTTCCCACAAAAGACCTCCCATCAGAGTGTGGACATTCCAGTGTGTTCCGTAAATGGCATAGGTCTTGCCAGCTTCAAGGGTAACCTGAAGAGATTTCCACTCCTTATTGGCAGTGTATGTCCCTATTCTGCCCTCTCCAGGTGTATACAGGATCACTTCAACATTGTCAAAACTCTCATCGGAACTCAACCCAATACTTGAGTTGTCTCCGGCAATCATGGTAAAATAATAATCCCCGGAAACAGGTGGAATCACATATCCTTTAAACAAAGCGGTGAAAAAATCAGTCCCGGTACACCATTCGGAAGAGCAGTCGGAATAGACGGATAGTTGTAATCCGGCCAGATCGATCTGATCGTATGGTGCCTCGCCGTTTGATGCGATCATACTAAATGCAGGATTTGCATCGAGGGGCACAAAATACTGCCAGAATACAATGTCATGGATTTCAAAATTGATCCCCGGGTTGTTGTAAGGACCCACAAACACATCAAATGAAGTGTTAGCTGTCCCATCCGGATCAGTGGCTTCCACCTCTATTGTAACAGTGCCGGAAACTTCTTTTTCAGTGGCATGGATCACAGCCATTGTATTCCCTGCAACATGGATCACATCATTGATTTCAAGGAGACCCGGATCCGAAGAGGTCACTGTGAAACTGATCGTCTGATCCACTCCGGAGTCCCCGTCATCCACATTAGGTATGAGAAGAAAATTCTGTCCTGAACCCATAAGAAGGGTGTCATTTTCAATTGTTCCGACAGTTGGTGGGTTTTGTGCCAAAAGATTTATCCCAACCATAAGCAGGGCAATAAGAAACAAGGCTCTTTTCATCATTATTGGTGTTTTCAATTTATTGTACAATAAATCTCAATTCTTAATGGTAAATGAAAATATTTCCCGATTCGATCATGTTCCCATGGACCATCTGCAGCACATAGATCCCTTCCGTGAGTCCTCCCGGGTTGTAACCGGAAAGCGGTAGCTCCAGATGATGTTCCCCCGCTATGGAAGGCAGCTCACTCCATTGTCCCATCAGCATTCCATTCATGCTATACAACCTTGCAGATACGGTCGCTGAACCATTCGCCAGATAGCTGAGATGTATGGACCCGGTTGCCCGATTATAGAAAATTTTCATTCCCGGAGCTGCTTCAATCCGATCCGGAACAGCAGTATAAAAATCTGTAAATTCACCGTCAACGAGCCTGCAGGCACCAGAACCCGTAGCAAACCATACGGAGCCATCCAGATCAAAATCGATATCATATACTGTATCGTTCAACAATCCGTCAACAGTTGTATATGATGTCCATCCTCCATCTTTAAAGTATGAAGCACCACCCATGGTCCCGAACCATAGTCCACCTTCCTCGTCTTCAGCTATTGAGATCACATCATTATTGACCAATCCTTCATCGGTGGAATAGAGTGACCAGTTCTGTTTGGCTTCGTAACCGGTATGCTTTTCGACCCCCACATCGGTCCCAAACCATTGATTGGTACCAGCATCCACCTTCACACTCCGGATATTCGCCGAAAAAGGAGTTATTCCATATTCGCTGGTCCACCGGGTAGCACCAGTGATTCCATCCACTTCTGAAACAAACCTTCCAATCCCGCCATCAGCTGCAATATAAAGGGTGTCCCCAAAAATATCCATCTGGCGCACAGGTGCTTTTACCATGCTTGCCGGATACTTTGCATAAATAAGTGAGTCCATCATACCTTCATGAAACCAGGTGACTCCCTGGGCCGATCCGAAAAACTTAGCGTGATAGGAATTGATCTCGATAGCTACCACATTGTTATCCAACAACCCATCCTCAATGGTGTAGCTGATCGATCCGGTAATTCCGTCCATATTAAACACCACTGCAGATACCCCCTGGGTGGTTGCTACCCACAATTCGGAACCCAGATCGGCCAGCTCAAAAGTCAAAGCATTCACCTGGTTTCCCACCAGGTGATCCTTATCCGTGTAATACCGCCAGGTAAGGTTATTATATCGGCATAATCCCCTGTTGGTCCCAAACCACTTTACCCCCTCACTATCAACAAAAACAGCCTTCACCATGAAAACACCATCAGACAAAGATTCCATTTTCCGCGTATCCTGGTTCCTTGCCGCGATAGTAAGTCCCATCAGTAATAGAACCATAAACAGATACCGGAGAAGCTTCATTACTGCTTGTTTATGATCATGGATTTAATGGTTCCACCAGCATTTATCTCAAGGATATAATAACCATGAGGTTCGCCTCCGAGGTCAATTGAAAGAGTGCCCTGACCTCCGCTAATATGCCCGGATGTATGAGTCATTACAGAGATTCCAGCCATATTGTATACCTGAACAATAACCTGTCCGGAGTAGCCCGACTTCAGATTAAGCTCCATATTAAGTAGACCAGTAAAAGGATTGGGAAAGCACCGCAATGCTTCAACATCATTCAGATCAGCCTCTGTCCCGGTCGCTGCTTGAGTGACCTTAAATCCGGTACTGGCATCATATTCGCCATCGGTCGCAGTTACGGTCACATCGGCCTCGCCTGTGAACAACTCCGTAGCATTCACTTTCAGTATGTTTTCTGTTACAGTGAAATTCAAGTTGTAATTTGCACAATCTATTGTATAGAAAAGCACATCCCCGTCAGGATCGTTAAATACATCCAGCAGATTATTGTGAATCACAAGATCAGTTCCCACTTCTGTAATTTCAAAGTCTTCAATTGAACCTAATAATTCAACGGGCTGGTTCACGTTGACTCCTGATTTCACTAACCGCACATGGCCAAATCCATCGGCATTCATCCAGTGATCGTTATAGGCTTCTTCAGGCACCCATACCGATCCGAAGAAATTATCCCGGTCTGTCCCTGGGGTATCATTATCACAATAGGCCAGGCTCATCCCCATCTCCTTTCCATTGCTGAGGAGTACCCTGGAAGCTTCCGGATCCGAATGATCATAAGTGTCATCATAGATTTTCATGGAGAACTCGTACTGGTACGTATTTCCATTCTTCTTCATGATCATCTCTGGGAAATGGCCGGCATAATCCATAATTACAGCAGGCCAATCGGTACCATCAATATCACAGGCATGGAAAGCTGTCTCAGTTTCACCATCTGCCGGGGCATCAATTGCAATATGGTAAGAAAATGCATTTTCGCTGTTCTGACCCCAAGTGGCATTGTCATCAAATACGTGAAGTCCACCCGACATATCCTCATCCAGGAAAACCTCCACAATATCGAAATCAGGATAGTCTCCATCGGGATATGTATATCCATCCACAAACAGATCGTCACTAATCTCAACATAGTAATACAGAAGATTTTCTGATTCAGACCAACTCACTTTAAAACAACCGGTATAGTCTGATGCATCAATCTCCTCACCCCAGGTGATCCATGTCTCATCAATATAGTGCCACTGTGCATCTGTCCAGCACTGGTCTGTAGCTTCACCATCAATCAGAGGAACAGTTTTAGCTTCAATGGCCGAGACAGTTGACGCCACCAGAGACTTTTGAGTAGACACAAGTTCTATTCCGTAATTAAGTCCGAGGTTCCTTGAATATTGCTTATCGTTCACGTTGTTCCAGTGCTCATGAACACCAAGGCTGCCGATTGGCGTGCCGTCACCTTCCGGATCGTAAGTAAAACCTTCAGGCCAAAACCTGGAATCGGCTGCCTGGTGCAGGTAGTCATCCACTGCGCCCATCAATGGGCGGGCTTTACCCGGACCAGAAGGATCGGAAAATTCGTTACGCAGAAAATCAAAACAGACTGATTCAAGTGCCACCTGGTCCTGGGAAGCGATTAACGAATTGGGCCAATCGCCATTGAATGGTACTGAATTCCATTTTACCGGTTTCTCAACCGCTTCTGTTCCTCCCCATAATCCATCAATAAGGAAAAGAACGGTGTTTCCGCCCAACTTTTCATGCCCCATGACATCGGTCAGCACACGGTATACTCCGTATTCGGTCCGGATGGGCTGATCATTTTCAGGGGCTATCAGACCAGGATGCAAGTGCTCTGCGCTACTCCTTGTGTGTGATCCAAAGTGGTTTTTGGTGGTCAGTGTGATCCCTGCCCGGGCATGAGCTTTTAGGGCTGCTATGTTGATTATATAATCGGCATTCTCCATCTCAGCATACAGGTAATCGATACCCGCACTGGTCATCACATCACCTTTATCAGACCAGGCAATAACTGGACTGGATGATTCGTGAATTCTGGTTCTTCCCAGATCAGAATGGTCCTTATCCACATACTTCACGTTCGGAAAAATGGCAACCATCTGGTCATAGTTGTGCTTGTAAATA
This sequence comes from Bacteroidota bacterium, assembly GCA_030642565.1. GTDB lineage: Bacteria > Bacteroidota > Bacteroidia > Bacteroidales. The sequence goes on from DAOWNM010000060.1 coordinate 4,985, forward strand.
TGAGCAATGGGATCTCCCACATAAATATCCTCTTCTGCAATCCCGCATTCATTCACAAGCTGGTCCAGCATACTGATCACAATGGCTGGAGAGGTTTCGGACATCCCGTAATAAACTTCGGTCCAGTTTAAAACCTTGAAAGACAGATCGTCTGCATTTGTGAGCCATCTACCCCCCCCCTGGTTGATTTTGATAAATATTTTTTGTCCGGACTGATAGGCGACTGCTCCCAACCCCTTTCGTTTATTAAAATTGATAAACAGACTGTCCCAGGCTCTCTCTACAGAATATGTTCCGGTAAGATCCTGAACAACATCCTTAAGCATCCCATCAATCACATGCTGATCACTGTTTTTGGCCATGAAATATCCATCTTCACCCCGGACAGGATCATCCATGACATTGGTGCAATTCTCATCTGTTGCATCGGGATCCCAGGCCCAGACTACCCTTCCTGGAAAAACGCCTACTCCGTCACCGTAGGGCTGGTTCCCAATGTAATCTTCATTGGTGGTTCCAGGTGCTGCATTTGTGTTGGGCGAAAACAAATTAGATGAGAAAACAAACAAAACAAGAGCACCCATAAAAGCCATAAAAGCCATGATATATCGGGTCCTCTTGAAGAACTGGCGGGACCGCTTAAAAAGCAGCGCCGAGCCTGATATGGATAAGAGATAGATAACAAAACTTGACATAAAAGGTGCCGCAACCTTCATACAGGGATATCCTGCCCGGGAGGGTTTAGGGATCACCCTGATAAGGAACCATACTGTGGATACAATACCGATTACAAAAAAAATAACCTTATAGGGTACTTTAATGCTCCCGAGCCTCTTATACAGCTTTTGAAATCTTTCCGGAACACGCTTTTCTTTTCTCATGAATTCTTTGAATTAACAGTCTATAACTATGTTCCCAGTGTATACCAATGATCTGGTTTTAATATAAAGGGTTGCCTCCACCTGTGAACTTCCAGGAGCTGTGCTCATCTTATCATTATTGAACCAGCTATCTTGTTCAAAATTGTCAAAATGAACGGAGTTACTGGTTCACTACCTGCTAAAAAGAGTCCTCTATTTTCACATTCAAATCGAGGGTAAGTCCGGAAAGTCTTCCACGTGGGCGCACAATGTACTCTACTCCTTCCGGGAGTGTGACATGCATCACAAGCCGTTCCCCTTTGATTCGCCAGTCCACGTATACCAATCCGGCAGGATGCGGGACTGCTCCACGGGCCCAGGTAAGGGTTTCAGACTGAGGCATGATTTCGATGACATTTTTGTTAAAATCGTGGTTGAATCCCAGTTTGACACCCAGAACTTCCGAAGAGAGAAAAAAGGTGGGATGCCCGCTCCAGGCGTGACTGGCTGTCCCCTGTCCGCCCAGCTCCTCTCCACCTATATCAAAATTCTCCCAGGAAGTATCATCGCCCTGATGGATCATGCGTGACCAGTATTGTAGCATAAACTGTTCGGCAAGTTTTGCATGACCTTCCTTATAAAGGGCTGCGAAAAGATAAAAGCTCCCATAGGGAGTGATCTTCCGATTCCTGGTCTCCTCGCCAATATCCTGTAATTCTACCTCCAGATACCTCAGGATAGATTCCTTTTGAGCATCTGAACAAAGGTCAAAGAGCATTGGGAATACACTTGAAATGGGATAGTGATGATCAATGGCCTCCTCATTTCTAAACCCATCTCGATATACCTGTTTTTTTGTGTCCCAGAAGAGTTTATTGATGACCGACTCAAGGCGGTCTGCCTCCCTGGCATAGAGAAGTGCTTCTTCCTGTTGACCGAGTTCTTCAGCCAGGTCTGCCATGGTCCGAAAACTCCTGGCAAGCAGCGCCTGAAATGCCACCTGGTCGGCATCTTTATCGATTTGTGTCCATTCAATAAAAACCCTGTTTGTTGAATAATACCCATGTGCATTCCTGTTGGACATAATATGCTGCATAAGAGTATGATAATTGGGATACAGGGCCTGCAGGAATTCCAGGTCCCCAGTAACCCGGTAGTACCAGTCCAGCTCAAGGAGGGTAAGCAGCACAAAGTCGTTCAGTCCCTCCTTTTTTCCATCTATCATGTTTTCGTGGTACATATCCTGAAACAACATGAGTGACCGTTTCATGAGACGGGAATCGCCAGATGTGGCCAGGGTGATCCCATACTCGGGCAGGGCATCGCCCGCATAGAGTCCACGTTCCCTGAATGGTGTATCCGTATAAGAATCTTCGGAACATACACGAAGGGTTCTCCACCCCATTTCCCAGATGCGGTTCAGCATGGGATTCGAACAGGAAAAACTTCCTTTCTTCTCATAAGGGTATAGCTGTTCGACCATGCCAATTTTTTCAAGGATACACGGCTCCTGTCCGGGATCGATCCTCACCAGCATATACCTGACACCATAGGGTTTAAAAGTCTCATACCGGCGCACTCCTGCTGAAGTGATAAACCGTACAGCCGCATTGACTTGCAAACGTTTATAAAGAAAGGGCATGTGCTGCGTGTTCAGATCCTCTGTCCAGGCTATATCCACCACAGTTCCTACGCCTGATTCCAGTTCAGCAAATACCCTACCAAGCTTTTTCCCACCCATATCGAAGACCATCATCACTGGTTCTTCAATGGAGATTTTCGACACCTGAAAATCATTGATTTTTAAATTATGATCCATATCAGGTTTTCTCCATGCCAGGTCTCTGGCCGGATTGGGCCCCAAACCAGGCGAGACCCTTTCTGTCCATTGAAACTGCTTATTATTCAGCAGTCTGCGTTCATCTCCAGGATCATCCTTTTCCGGATCAAATATTCCAATATCTTTAGGGAAGGGACCTGCTGTCAGCATAAAGGCCCCCCCATCCTTGTCTTTTTCCGGCGAAAAAATCAGACCCGCTGACCGGGGCACAGCCATATAGTAATCCCATCCGCCCCAGATGGCCACATAACTCACGAACAAAAAGTTCCAGCCCTTTTTTAGATTCAGAATTTTGTTTTCCCGTACCGGGTTACCTGCATCTTTCCCGGCAATTTGTATAGGACCCCGACCATTCAGGTAATAGCTACCCCACCACAATCCACATTCAACCTCCTGTTGAACCGGCGAATAGATATAAGTACAGGCATACATCTGCTTCCCTGAGTTATACTCCCGGTTTACCCGATCGGGAGTTTTAATAAAAAATGTGTACACCTCTTCATCTTCTCGCTCCCTGTAAATTCCCAACAATTTCTCCGGTAATAGTTCGTCCTGTGTAAGGGAAGGAATGGTCCTCGGGGTAAGTTTGCCCCAGTTACCTGGATCACCATGTATCACAGGCTTGTCCCACCCACTGTCATCTAATGCTGGCACATTCCAGTCACCCGGCTGTTTCCGCCCATCAAAGATCTCCATGGGTCCGCAGGCAAAGGAGAACCTCAAGCCCTGATGATCATATGCATCTGAAGCCCTCATTCTCCAGTCTCCCGGAGTTTCCAATGATTGAGTGCCTGATGCACTGATTACCTCACCCCAGGCAATAAAACCACCGATACCCAATGGAACCTGGTAGGTCACTGTACCATTGGTCAGTACCTCAACAGCAAGTACATTTTTGCCGGGTACAAGAAAAGGCGACAGATCATAAGTGTCAAATTCGGGATGAGCCCTGTAGAACCTGGAAGGACCAAAGTTAACATGGGTCCCGTTTACATACAGATGGTAACGGGAGTCAGCAAAAAGATAGATGGTGGCTGAATTGACACTATCACTCAATTCAATATTCCTTCTGAAAAGTACGGTCTGCTGACGACCTCTGCCCTCTGTATCTTTCCAGACAAATGCAGCCGGGTGATCCTGAGCATAGGTGGCCATGACCAGGAAAATGGAGCTGAGCAATAAGGTAAATCTATTCATATATGTAATTAGAAGCTGACTAAAATATGGTTTACTGTTGATTTAATCTCCCTGATAACCAGGTATTCCGATCCTTCCACTTCCATGCTTTCATAATCCACAGAGGTCCCGTTTACCCTCACCGTAGTGGGCCATAGACCTCCCGGCATCAGCAGCCGGATCTCCGAACGCAACTGGCTTCCGGTATAGTTCAACTCAATGGTGTCATCCTTATGTTTGTAACTGTAAGATACATATCCATTGGAAGCCGGATATTTAATGTTTACTGTTGCATTCCGTTCTCCGGCGATTGTCCAGCGCGGCGACAAAACCAGGTGATCCAATGCGACACCTTCATCCTTCACCCCACACAATCCCTCTACCAGGGCATACATCACCGCGGCAGCACCCCAGTTATCGGGAATCCCGGCTGAGACCATATCAGGCATAAAAAAGACCGGCTGCTCGGAAAGAGTAACTCCAAGCACCATCCACCTGGTGTTATTTCCTGCACTCTTAAACCGGATGGACTCAATTTCTTTCTCAGGATGGGGATTATTTAATCCATAGAGACATACACCCACATTCCGGCTCATCTTGTTCATGCCCCTCCAGGCCACCTTCATTACAGGTGTTTGTTTTTTATCCTGTGGCGCTGAAGGATACCACCAGTTGGAAATTTTCCCGGGTCTTATATGGTCCACAAAACTGCTTCCATCGTTATACTGAAGATGTATGCTGCCCGCATAATAGCTCTTTCCGGTGGTATGCAGAAAGTATATAGAAGTGGCTTTCCTGTCTGTTTTCAGAATGGCTTCATCGGAGTAAGGATCGTGGGCCGACAGCCCGAGACATGCCCTCCGCTTATTTTTTTCGGGATCCTGAATATCAAAGGGTATCTCAAGAAAAACCTGTGATCCGGTGGGGAATTCATGAAGATCATTCTCCCCTTCACCTGTCCATCCTGCCACCCCGGGAATGGTGTTGCCCATAAAATCGGTATTGGCAATCTTTGCCATGGAGAGCGTTTTAAAGCTCCTCTGCCGGGCAGGTACCATAGCTCCCCTGTAGGTGCAGTGAAGAAAGCCTCCTGTCTGCTCAGACAAATCCAGAATCCTGCTCAGTATATCTGCTCCATAGGATTCAAATCCATGCTCAAACGCTCCATGGGCCAGTTCTCCAGCCACAATAGAGGTCACCCCCCCGTTCATATAGGACCATTGTGAATTATGACCACCATACCCCTTACCGAATGGAGGAAAGATGGTATACCACTCACCGGGAGAAGTATCCGGCATTCTTTCCCTGATCCCCAGGTAGGTCCTGATAATGGCTGTGGCCTTTTCATGATCGGGTTTGCGATTCAATGCATAGGCATTGGAAAGGGATACCTGCCGGCTCTCATCCACACCCAGGTTCCTGATAATCTTGGGATCCTCAGGGATATGATGTATATAAAATTCTCCATTCCATGAAAGTGCATCCAGCCGTGCTTTGATGCTCCTGCCAGTCTCACGAACCTGTTCAGCATCCTCCATCCGTCCTGCAATCTCTAGCATTTCAGACAGATAATTGCAGCTGGCATGCATGCCGGTGTTGTCTCCATGCATGATCCCGAATCGGGTGTAAGGCAGTTTAATCACCATGGGATCAGCAAAGTGGTCGGGCCCAGTGGAAATTTCAGCATCCTCTTCATTCTGAAAATCCCAGGTATCGATAGTATAGCCACGTTTCAAAAGCTGGTATTTTTCCGACCACCGGTAGGGATCAGATGTGCTGTATTTCAATGCCTTAAGCGCAGGATCCAGTAATTTTTTCATCCAGACATCATCTCCGCATGCTTTCCATGTATAATAAATCCCTTCTATGAAAAGATACTCTACATCATTTTCCACCGGGATTCTCCGGAACTCCTGCTTACCTTCATCCACCACGCGCACGAAATCCCCATAGTCGAAGCGCTGTTCCCAGTAATCACCCTCCTCGGGCCGTTTGTTATAATTGTCCCAGATCATTCCGTCCTCACGCTGACTATCCACATAAAGGTCGATTCCCGATTTCAACTCATGGTAGAAATACTTCATCCCCTTCAGGGTATGCACATGATCCCTCAGCC
>DAOWNM010000301.1 GCA_030642565.1 Bacteroidota bacterium
ACAAAATTTGTCCCGCCGGCATCCAACGTCAATACAACACGATCATCACTATATATATCCATTTTCTTATGCTTTTTAAGTACTTGAGGCGATATACAAAATATAGACCATACAGAGTCCCAATATTACAATTAATTCTGTTTTCGTCATATCCAGCATTAGGGTGTCTCTCCTGAAGTACATCTAATAAAGCATGTCGGGTCATCATGCTTCTGCTCTTTCAGGTTTTATTTTCGGTTTCCCTGTTTTTATTTTCCGGTCAGGATTATATTTTCTAATTTGACAAAAACTCCAAATACCCCTACATAAAAGGGAAACATTAACAATTAACCACGAACCCATTACATATCTCCATGAAAAAATCAGAAAACCGAAACTCTAGAAGGTCATTTCTAAAGAAGGCAGCACTGGGTACGGCTGCTGTAACTTCAGCGCCATTAGTACTCTCCGGAAGTTATAATCAACGCTTGTTGCTGGGCTCCAGATCGTATGCACCTGCAACTTTTGCAGCAAATGATAACATCAACCTGGCCCTGATTGGTTCAGGAATCCAGGGCATTTACGATACCACATCGGCACTGAGGGTTCCGGGCATCAAACTGGTAGCCACCTGTGACCTCTATACGGGACGGCTCGACCGGGCAAAAGAGTTGTGGGGCAATGATATTTTTGTGACCCGTGACTACCGGGAAATCCTAGATCGGAAAGATGTGGATGCCGTGATTATCGCCACACCTGACCACTGGCATAAACGGATTAGTATAGAGGCTTTGAAAGCGGGTAAAGCGGTCTATTGTGAAAAACCGATGGTGCAGAAATTCGATGAGGGTCATGAACTAATTGAAGCGCATCAAAAATCGGGCAGGGTGATGCAGGTGGGAAGCCAGGGCATGTCGTCACTGGGGAATGAGAAGGCTAAACAGCTCTATGAAGATGGCGCCATCGGGCAGATTGTGATGCTCGATATGTTCAACGACCGCTACTCTTCGGAGGGTGCATGGCAATATCCCATTCCGCCTGATGCCACTCCCGACACTGTTGATTTTGACACTTTCCTGGGTGGTGCACCAAAAGTACCCTACGAATTAAAACGCTTTTTCAGATGGAGAAACTACAGGGACTACGGTACCGGTGTTGCCGGCGACCTCTTTGTACATGCCTTCTCCACCCTCAATTTCATTCTCAGCTCAAATGGTCCCGAAAGGGCACTTTCAACCGGTGGACTCAGATACTGGAAGGATGGCAGGGATGTACCCGATGTGACCATGACACTGTATGACTATCCTGAGACAAAAACACATGCGGCTTTCAACGCGGCATTCAGGGTCAATTTCATTGCCGGTAGCGGTGAGGCTGGTGGATTCCGGCTGGTAGGAACCGAAGGTGAAATGCATGTGGGCTCAGAGAGCGTCAGACTGGTCCGGGCAAAACTGGGGATGAAGCCGGGAGGTTATGCTTTGATAGCATACACCGAGGAGAATCAGAAAAAGATTGTAGCGGCCTACGACAAGAAGTTTGCCAATGAAAGATCCAAAGATTTGAATATTGGTGAAACACTGTGGGAAGCTCCCTCCGACTACAAAGGAAGTCACTATGATCACTTTAACAACTTCTTCCAGGGCGTGCGAGGAGAAAAAGAGATCATCGAAGATCCCACCTTTGGTTTACGTGCTGCCGGAGCCGCCCTGCTGGCCAATGAGAGCTACTACAAAGGGCACCCGGTACAGTGGGATCCCGAAGCAATGAAATTAATCTGACAAAAAGATAGAAAGCGATGAAAAGAGTACTATTTTCTCTCTGCCTCATATTGATGGCAGCACTCCTGTATGCGCAGGAGAAGCCTTTGAATATAATTGTAATAGGTGCCCATCCCGATGACTGCGATGGAGATGCAGGTGGCACCGCTATCCTCTATGCAAAGATGGGACACAATGTGAAATTTGTATCCCTCACCAACGGCGATGCGGGTCACTATGCCATGGGAGGTGGCGCTCTGGCCAAAATCCGGATAGCGGAAGCCGAGGAGGCCGGGAACAGATTTGGCATAATGGAGTACCAGGTAATGGATAACCACGATGGCGAACTGATGCCGACCCTGGAGAACCGTCTGAAGGTGATCAGGGAGATCCGAAGGTGGAACGCCGATATCGTCATCGGTCCCAGGCTCAACGATTATCACCCGGACCACAGGAATACTGCAATACTGATGCAGGATGCAGCCTACATGGTGATTGTCCCCAACATTGCACCCGATGTAGCCGCGCTGGAGAAGAATCCGGTCTTTCTCTATGCAGCTGACAGGTTTCAGAAACCAAATCCTTTTGAAGCGGATATTGCCATAGATATTGATAAAGTGTTTGATCAGAAGGTTTATGGTATGGCCGCCCATGCTTCTCAGTATTTCGACTGGCTGCCGTGGACCTCGGGAACTCTGGATCAGATTCCGGAAGATGAGGCAGGAAAGTTAGAATACCTGGCCAAACGACGACCATTCAGACCCGGACCATCAACCAGGGAGTCGTTAATAAAGTGGTATGGAGAGAAAGGTGAGGCGGTCAGACATGCCGAGGGTTTTGAGATCTGTGAGTATGGCAAACAGCCCGATGATAAGGAGATCCTCAGGTTGTTCCCGATGCTGCCAAGGGAGACTGATTAATTCTTCTTGAAGATATACTCCTGGGAGCCTTCATAAATAGTGATGTTGGTCACGGCTCCTTTTTTATCTACTGAGAATTTGGTGGCTGATTCCGGATACATTTCGAAGGAGAAATCGTTCCATAACTGAACCCCCTTCAAATGGTTCTCCAGGACAGCGATCTCAAGAATCAAATCCTGACCCTGAATCCCTCATTGGTCCTCCATGCCCGAAAGTGATTGAGTCCCCTGTACCACCTGTACCAGGTCCAGGGCCATGGTTGTTCAGCTGTGGTGTCAGCATCTCTGCCGCATACTTCAGAAGATCGGAAGGGGTGGTCCATAGTCCGGCAGCTGGCATAGTGCCCGCAAGCAGCGTTTTCCCATAAACCTTCACATAATGGCTGCTTAAAAGCACAGTTTCTTCCATCAGCTCAGGAAAAGCCTTCCCTGTTACATCGCTTAGCATTTTCTGCATGATGGTGTAGCCCCCGCCTGAATAGCTGTATTGTACACCCGGCACTATGCGAAAGGATTCTTCGCAGGGTAACTTTCTCTTACTTGATATATTTATTTTCCTCTACCTGCCATCCCTTAAGGTAGAGGTTGATATCTTCGTCCAGACCGATCTTTCCATCGTTTAAAAATGCAATACTTACCCCGGGTATATGATATTGTTCCATCCTATCATAGATATTCATGCCTTCCGCCACTTCGCCCTCCACCAGCACTGAGGGCA
>DAOWNM010000082.1 GCA_030642565.1 Bacteroidota bacterium
GCCATATCAAAGTTTGAATGAGCTTCTGTACGGTTTTCCGGACTCTCTTTGCAGGCCCTGATCCAGTCCTGTTCATGCGGGCCATCCTGGATACCGCCCACAGGATAATCCTTTACCCTGCGAAGTGTTTCAGGAACATTGGGTTTTCGGCCCGAAAGCAGACGGGGATTGATCCCGCCCAGGTTACAGATCAATTTGTCTTTGGAACCCACAAAAAGGCACCCTCCCATACCATCTTCCATGATGGGCTCTCCATCGGCCAGTTCTACAGGCCTGGAGGGCATAATTCCCCCGTCATACCAGAATATCTTTGCTTCGGGCATTCCCTCTCTCTGGGGGAAGGTATACTCCACCACCTCTGCCTGGGGAGCCGATTCAGTATTGACCAGGGTGGATGAACCCTGGACCTTGGTGGGGTATCCCAGTTTCAGTGAACTGAATACGGGGTTGAGGATGTGACAGGCCATATCGCCCAGCGCACCGGTTCCGAAATCCCACCATCCCCTCCAGTTCCAGGGGGTATAGATATCATGGAAAGGTCGCATGGGGGCCGGACCGATAAAGAGGTCCCAGTTCATGGTTTCGGGTGGTGTCATTACCTCTTTGGGCCGCTCCAGTCCCTGTGGCCAGATGGGACGGTTGGTCCATGCATGCACCTCCTTCACCTCGCCTATCTCACCTGCCCAGATCCACTCTTCCACTGTACGGGCCTCAGGGGCAGAGTTCCCCTGGTTACCCATCTGCGTGGCTACTCTGTATTCCCGGGCAAGGCTGGTCAATAACCTCGATTCGTAGACCGAGTGGGTCAGTGGTTTCTGGCAATAGACATGTTTCCCCATTTTAATGGCAGTGGCTGCAATGGCCGCGTGGGTATGATCGGACGTTGCGATCATTACAGCATCAATATCATCTCTCATCTCTTCCAGCATGATGCGCCAGTCCCAGTATCGTTTTGCTGCAGGAAAAACATCAAAGCACTCCTGTGCATATTTCCAGTCCACATCGCACAGGGCAACAATGTTCTCACTCTCCATCGCTTTCAGGTTGACCTGTCCTTTTCCGCCAATACCGATGCCCGCGATGTTCAATTTATCACTGGGAGCCACATGTCCCAGTGCTCTTCCCATCACATTGCTGGGAATGATGGTGATTCCGGCAGCGGCCGCTGCTGTTGTTTTGAGAAATGTGCGTCTGTCTGAAGATGAATTTTTCATATCGTTAGTTTGTGTGTGCAGAGCAATAAAAGTAATAAATATTTGAAGCAAAGTATACAGATAAAAAATGATAATTCTGCGGTTGCCTGCCTGAAGGATTTGTTATAATTTACTGGAGACAAAAGACCATTAACCAATAACCATTAACCTTTCCCTTATGTCAACTCGCAGATCATTTTTAAAAACTTCAACGGCAGCAGCTGCCGGACTTGGAATATCAACATCGCTTTCAGCCTCCATTTTGTCACCTTCCCGGGTGCTTGGAGCCAATGATAGAATCAATGTGGCCCTGATTGGTGCCCACAATATGGGGTGGTACGATCTGGAGGATCTGCTGAAGCAACCTAATGTGGAGTGTCATACCCTCTGCGATGTGGATGGAACGGTGCTGACAGATAGAGTTAGATATTTTGCAAACATAGATGGCCCAAAACCCAACATTACCATGGATTACCGCATGGTACTGGAAGATAAGGATATTGATGCCGTGGTGATAGGAACCCCCGATCACTGGCACTGCCTGCCCACTGTGGAGGCCTGCCAGGCAGGAAAGCACGTCTATGTGGAGAAGCCACTGGCCAACTCGGTGGGAGAGATCAATGTGATGCTGGATGCGGCCCGGAAGTATAAGAGCCTGGTCCAGGTGGGACAGCAGCAACGTAGTGGCGCCCACTGGAAAAGTGCCATCGATTTTGTAAAGTCCGGCAAGCTGGGAACCATTCGCCAGGTGAAATTCTGGGGCAACTTCAATTACGGTGCGGGCAATATGCCGGTGCCCGATTCAGATGTACCTGAAGGGGTGAATTATGACCGCTGGCTGGGACCAGCACCCAAACGTCCATTTAATAAGAACCGGTTCCATGGCTCCTGGAGGATGTTCAGGGATTATGGTGGTGGATTGCTGAGCGATTGGGGCGTACACCTGATCGATATGGGACTCTGGGCCATGGATGTGAAGTCAGCTCCAAAATCGGTTCAGGCGCTGGGTGGGAATTTTGCCAGCAGTGACCGGGCTCTTGAGATGCCCGATACCCTCACTGTGCTTTACGAGATGGAGGGGTATAATATGATATGGGAGCACAATGGAGGAGTGGAGACAGGACCATATGACCAGAATTACGGGGTGAAGTTTATCGGGAGCAACGGGACCCTGGTAGCGGATCGCGATAGGTGGCGGATCTTCCCCGAGCGAAAGGGTAAGGATTGGCGTATGGAGGCAGTGCCTGAGCAGTCCGGCGACTACAAATCACATATCAACCATTGTGAGAACTTTATAAGGGCCATCAGGTATGGCGACTCACTGAATGCGGAGATAGAGTTTGGTCACCGTTCGGCCCTCTATGCACACCTGGGGAACATTGCCTACTGGGCCAATGACCGCGTGGTATATGATGAGAAGCAGCGCAGGATCACCAGTTCGGAAAAGGCTGATGCACTGCTGACACCTGCCTACAGGGCACCGTGGAAATTTCCTTCGCTCTAAAAGTCAATAGAGGATAGCGGACTCCTGCTTCTTCCAGTAGTCGTGCCAGGTGGTTCCCTGTCCAGGCCTGGGCTCCGGATTGATATCCACGTAAAAGATGGTATCGGCATTGTCACCATAAGGAGCATTAAGGATCTCTTTTCCACCCGGACCAATCACCATGGAACAGCCTATTGCTTTGGCACCCTCCCAGGGCCCTCCGGTCATCCAGCCCACATTGCTACAACTGGCGATCCAGACTCGAAAGTCTTTCGCCACTGGTTTGTAGGCATCCCTCCACAAGTCGCCATATGGTTTTTCAATGTTGTTATGATCGGCGGAGACAGCCCAGCTGCTGGGAGAGAGGATGACATCTGCCCCCATATAGGCCAGCGTTCGGAGAATTTCGCGATTGCCTGTGGTCGCATCGGCGCAAATCATAATACCAATGGTACCCAGATCGGTATGAACCACCTGCAAACTTTGTCCCAGGGCATAATAGGCATGACCAATATCAAGCTCATTAATCTTCCTGTGCAGGAGGATCACCTTGCCCGTTGGATCAATTAATACAGCGGAGTTATAAACGGTTTCCCCTTCTAATTCTGTTAAGCCCGAGCAAATATATATCTGATACTTCTTTGCTAGTGAGCTCAGGAGTTGAGCGCTCTTACCCCGGGGAACTGGTTGGGCTAAAAAGCGTGCAGAAGGATCGGTCCAACCCAGATCCATGGTTTCGGGTAACAGCACTATCTGAGCCCCCTGTTTCGCAGCTTCCTCAATCATTTCCCTTGCATGTTCCAGGTTGGTATCAAGTGCTCCACCCACCACCCGCATCTGTGCTACAGCCAGTTTGAATGGTTTCAACTCTTCCTGTGAGTGACAAAGCAGAGGAGTGGAAATACTCATTGCTACAATCAAAATGAAGCTAAGTAACCGTTTCATTGGATAGAAGTTAAATCTTGATATATCTTTTTTTCCTTGCATATATTCTATTTATGATTGATTGCCGTGATATCGAGTTTTTCAAAGCCTGAAAGCAGTTTTTGTAACCGGACCCTGATCTGATTTACGCCCCCCTGAACAGAAGATTCGATATTCAGGGCCATCTCCGGATCGTGCAGTGATATCCTGAGCAGAAACCACCCCTCCTCACCTTTATGGCTGCACTCTATGCGAATCCCTTCATAGTTGGGTTTTTCAGGGCTCCATCCATCCACGGATTCAACCATTTTTCCCAACTGTTTTAGTACAACAGATCCGTAGGCCGAAAAATCGTCCGACCTGATTTTGAGCCTGTATTCCCCTGATTCCAGGGACCTTGGCAGAGGCGAGATCAGATCACCAAGTGACCTTCCCTGGCGGTTTAATTTTGACATCTGGATCATAAGTTTAGCTACCAGGAAGGCCCCGTCGTCCAGGAAGTGGTTCTCCTTCAGTGCGGCGTGACCGGAAGTTTCAATGGCCAGCCACGACTCGGTACCCTCCTGGTTCAGACGCAACGATTCATTAATCACATTTTTATATCCCCTTTTAAACCTGTGGTGCGTACCGTTCAGGTGATCTTCAATAAACCATTTCAATCCAGCCGATGTGATGGAGTCTGTGACAATCACGGAGCCGGGATGCTCCTCAAGAACAACTGCGGAGATCAGTGCGATCAGTTCATTGCGGTTAATGGCATTTCCTTCGGCATCCACAAGGGCCGACCGGTCCACATCGGTATCGAAGATGATTCCCAGGTCCGCCTTTTCACGCAGGACGGCATCGCAAATGGAGGCCATGGCTTCCCCATCTTCCGGGTTGGGAACATGGTTGGGGAACCTTCCGTCAGGCAGGAGGAACTGACTGCCCGATGTATCTGCCCCCAGAGGTTCAAGCACCTTGCCGGCAAAAAAACCACCTGCTCCGTTTCCTGCATCAACAATGATTTTCAGACCTTGCAGTGGTCTGTTATAATGGTCGGGATCATTGACTCCCTTCCGGATAGTATCCACCAGGAAAGCAGAATATTCTGATATAAAATCAACCTTTTCGCGGTGACCTTTCTTCTGATCGCGCTCTGTTCTCTTCTCTGCGGCTATGCGGAGCAGGTCGCGTATATTGTTTTTGTCAAAACCGCCCTTTGCAGTAAAGAATTTCATTCCGTTCCGGTTGAACGGAAGATGGCTGGCCGTAAGCATCACGCCGCCTTCCACCCCGTGGTCCGGATGGATAGTGGTCATATACATGGCGGGTGTTGAGGCGAGTCCGCAATCCATCACATTAAATCCCTCATCCAGCAGTCCCGAGATAAAGGCATTTTTCAGTGCCGCTCCGGAGATCCTTGAATCTGTTCCCACAGCCACCTTTTTGGATCCTGTACCATTCTTTTCAAGCCAGGTAGCAAATGCCCGGCCCAGCTGTGTGGCCACCTCCGGGGTCAGGTTTACATTTTCGCCGGGAACACCCCCCAAGGCTACTCCCCGGATATCTGATCCATTCTGGAGTTTCTGTAGTATCTTATAACTAAGCCTTGTCATGGTGCATCAGTTTTGGGTTCGTTTCTGACCCAGCCATGGGATAGCACCCGAAAACCAGAGCACAGTTCCTACAGCCATATAGAGCTTCATCTGGCCGATCTCAATGACATCGAAATAGAACAGCAGGGAGGGAACAAGGGTCATAGTAAGACCCACAACGGCCACTATTTTGTAGAAGTTTTTCATGTCAGGTTAAGTTTAAGGTTTTTCTGGTACATTTTACTGAACAGCAGATAGGCTCCCAGCGAAAGGATCCAGATGGGTGCCGGAAGGAAAAAGAGCTCAATCTTAAAGTAGAGGTTCAGGAAAAGGGCCAGTGCCAGCATGATAAACCAGGTGGCTCCGGCAGCTAAATTGAAGTCAATCTTCTTTTTCTCAGCATAGAAGGATTGTAGTCCCAGTTTAGGAATGAAATAGAAATCAGCCAGTATCACCGCCCCCATGGGGATCAGCACCAGGCCGTAGAGGGCAACAAAATCGAGTAGTTTCATGACAAGGGCGGGAAACATGGCTGCTGTGGTGGTGATGGCACCCGCCAGAAGTGTAACCTTCCACCTGGACCACCCGGAAGCGACCTGTAGTGCCATACCGGCCCTGTAGAGGGTTGGGTTGGCAGTGGTCCACCCGGCAATAACCACACAGATGGCTCCGGCGATCCCGATGGCTTCGTAAGCCACCACACCGGGTGCATCAGAGTTGGCAGCTGCATACAATATTCCGGATGCGATCCAGGCCACATAGTGCCCCAGAAACATCCCCACTGCAGATGAAAATCCATACTGCCATTTTTTCGCATACCGCAGTATGGTCAGGTCCGACATGCCCAGGTGCATGGCTGCATTGGCCAGCCATGTAAAGAATACTACGTGCCAGAAGGAGAACTGCGATTGTCCCTCCCTGGCCACCCCGGTCCATATACTCTCCCGGGCAACCTCCCAGAAGTTCCCAGCCCCAGGGGTAACACCAAGTTTGGGTAGCACGGCAATAGCTGCTGTGACGAAGATCAGGAACATCCAGGGAGCGGCCACCTTGGCAAACCGGGCCAATGCATCAAATCCCAGGATGGCCATGGCGGTAATGACCGTTCCCACACCCAGCACCGTCACCACCCATCCCACACTATTGGGAAGCATATCACTCAGGGCCGGCATCTCGATGCCAAAGGGGATCCCTACTGCTGTGGCAGCCACAGCAACCATGGCCCCCGCCAGGAAGCAGAACATCAGGGCGTTCACAATATTGTATATAAATACCAGCATCGATCCACAGATCTTCTTTAGCTGCCAGTAGAGTGATAGCCTCACTTTTACAGCGATAGGGGCAGTCAGGAAGGCCCAGCTGCCGATGGCCAGGATATTTCCGATGAGTCCCCCGATAAACATATCACGAACAGAGACCCCATGGGCCACGAAGAGCATGCCGATCACAAATTCGGTGCCGGCCACATGCTCACCGGCGTACATACCGAGGAAGTTTCCAATACCCTGCAGTTTGTTCCTGGTGACCGGCTCCCGGTCAAACTCATAGAGACTATCGAGCCGTTTTAAAATAGAAGATTTGTCAGCCATAATTTAATTATCAAATTGTGCAAACAAGATAAGGTGCTCTCCCTTTTTGTACAATATACAATCTGTGCCTTTATTTGTACTTTTTGTGCCTTTTCATGCAATTCTCCTTATTTCCGAGGGTGGCACCCCGGTTTTCTTCTTAAAGATTCTGCTGAAATAGTGTATGGACTGGAATCCCAGTTCAAAGGCGATCTCTTTGATGGTTTTGTCGGTCGATACCAGCATCTCCCTGGCACGGCGAATCTTCAGATCCAGCTGGTACTGCACAGGGGCAATGCCAGTATACTGCTTGAACATCTTCCGGAAATAGGAGTAGCCAATATTATTATCCTCCGCATAGCACTTGAAATCAATCTCTTTTCCGATGTTCTCCCTGATCTGGAAACAGACCTCCCTGATCACTTTTTCCATCCGTTTCCCTGAAAAGTTCCTCTGCTTCTCCAGGGAGACCATAAATCCCAGTAGTTTCATGATCATGCCCGATGCAACCTGCTGAAAACCTGGCCGTTCCTCTTGAATTATTTCAAAGATTTTGTGATAAGTATCTATAAACTCCTCACGGTTTCCGATATGATGTACGGGCCTTTCAGACCATGCCCTTCCCTGACTGAAGATCTCCCTGGGAATGGTGCCATCGAACCCAATATAATTCTCGGTCCACCCACTCTTTTTATCGGGCCGGTAGCGGTGCCATATCCCCGGTCTGGTTACCATCAGGGAGCCGGGCTTGATCTGGTAACGGCCCGATTCGGTTTCGTAAATACCCTGACCATGAGTAATGTAGTTGATCTGAAACTCATTCAGGATTCTTCCCTTCTCCCAGGTGAAGTGATATTCTGTTGGGTGTTCCCGGTTGGGATAGAAGGGAAGTTCTGCCGGGATCTCTGCTTTTCCAGCACATTTCATATAGATGCCCCAGGCACGGTCCTCCTCCCCGGGTGTCAGGTATTTAAAAAAACTATCCACCTCCATAAATGTACGGAAAACTATCCCAAATTGTGCAACAAATGGCTCAAAATATCCATTGATGATGGATAAGGGAACCCCTAAATTTATATCAAATTTTAGCTCTATGACCAATACTGAAACAATCCGGCAGGTCTACGAACTGGCTAGAAAGCAGTACGCCGCTCTGGGAGTGGATAGTGTAGCTGCCCTGGCAAAGCTGAAGGAATTTGAAATTTCACTACACTGCTGGCAGACCGATGATGTGGGTGGTTTTGAAACTCCTGATGCAGCCCTTAGGGGTGGCGGTATAGAAGTTACCGGTAACTATCCCGGAAAAGCACGAAACATTGCAGAGATGCGGGGTGACCTGGAGAAGGTGATGGCTCTGCTTCCGGGAAAACAGCGTTTGAATCTTCATGCCATCTATGGCGAGTTCGGCAATCGGTTTGTGGACCGGGATCAGATTGAACCGGCCCATTTTCAGGGATGGATTGATTGGGCCGCTGAACAGGATATAGCACTGGACTTTAACTGCACCTGTTTTTCACATCCCAGGGCAGATAGCGGGTTCACCCTCTCCAGCAAGGATGAGAAGATCCGTAGTTTCTGGGTGGAGCATACCCGGCGATGCAGGACCATAGGAGCCGAGATGGGGAAACAGCTGGGAAAGACCTGTATTCACAATATCTGGATCCCTGATGGTTCGAAAGATGTTCCGGTGGACAGGTTTACGCGCCGGGCACTGTTGAAACAATCCCTGGATGAGATATTTTTAGATGAATACTCCAAAGATTTTCTGAAGGATTCCATTGAGAGCAAACTGTTTGGCATTGGGGCCGAGTCGATGACTGTGGGTTCGCACGATTTTTACCTCGGTTATGCAGTAAAGAATAACAAGCTGATCTGCCTGGACAATGGACATTTCCATCCCACCGAGCAGGTGGGAGATAAGATTTCGGCCTGTCTCCAGTTTATGGATGAGTTGATGCTTCATGTGACCCGGCCGGTACGCTGGGACAGCGATCATGTGGTCACTTTGAATGATGATGTCGTGCTGATTGCCCAGGAGATTATCCGCTCTAACGCTTATGACCGGGTCCATATGGGACTCGATTTCTTCGATGCCAGTATCAACCGGATCGGAGCCTATGTGATAGGTACCAGGGCTGCACAGCAGGCCATGCTATATGCACTTCTGGAGCCGTTGGACAGATTGAAAGCGTATGAAGATGAGGGGAAGAATTTTGAAAGGCTGGCACTGCTGGAGCTGATGAAAAGCAAACCCTTTGGAGCGGTATGGGACTATTTCTGTATGCAGGAGGGTGTGCCGGTAGGTGAGGAGTATATTGCAGAGGTACAGGCCTATGAGAAAGAGGTGTTAAACAGACGAAAATAGGAATAGATGAGCAAACTGAGCAAACTGATAGAGATTTCACGCTACTATGGGAATAATCCCGCCTATGTCATTGCGGGTGGAGGAAACACCTCCTATAAAAACAGCGACACCATTTGGATTAAAGCCAGTGGTATTCCCCTGGCGGGTATTGGTGAAGAGGGATTTGTATCTCTTTCCAGGGAGAAATTATCATTGATCGAATCGGAAACCCTCAGCGAAGATTCTGCTGTGCGGGAGGAGCAGGTGAAGGCGTTGATGAAAGAGGCCATCATCTCGCCTGAAAACCTGCGTCCTTCGGTAGAGACCTCCCTGCACAACCTGATCAGCTACACCTATGTGGTCCATACCCATCCTACCCTTGTAAATGGAGTGATGTGCGCCAATAATGCGGCGGCAGAGGTGGAGCAGCAATTCGGGGAGAGGGCGATGATGGTAGAGTATACCGATCCAGGGTATATCCTGTTTAAGAGGGTTCAGGAGCGGATTGCTGACTACAGGGCGGATTATGCCAGCGTGCCCCAGATCATATTTCTTCAGAACCATGGGGTATTTGTGTGTGCCGAC
>DAOWNM010000218.1 GCA_030642565.1 Bacteroidota bacterium
AGCAGCAACTGGTCCAATCCGAAAAAATGGCCTCCTTAGGAACACTTACTGCAGGTATCGCTCATGAAATAAACAATCCACTCAATTTCATTTCGGGCGGACTCACCATTCTGAAGGAGTTGCAGGAGAGACTCAACTGGGAAGACCGGGAAGAGGAGAAGCAACGTTGCAGTATGGCCATAAAAATGGCCTTCGACGGAATGGAAAGGTCTGTTGATATTGTGAAGGCCCTGATGACCTTTTCGCACAGGGGTGGATCCAAAAAAGTAGAGACCGATCTGCACGAAACCATCGATCATACTTTAATGTTCCTGAACTCGAAGATCTCCGACGATATTCAGATCGTCAAACAGTACCAGTTGAAGATGCTGGTTCCTGTATTTCCTGAGAAGATGCACCAGGTAATCATGAATATCATTGACAATGCCATTTTTGCAGTGAATATGGAACCTTCCCGTCCCAAAATCATCACCATTTCGACCCGTATGAAGGGTGGCAACCTGGTCCTCTCCTTCTCCAATTCAGGACCACACATCGTTGAAGAGCACCTGGCCCAGCTGTTTGATCCCTTCTTTACCACCAAAGATCCCGGACAGGGAACGGGCCTGGGACTCTCCATCTGCTACACCCTGGTGTCAGAGCACAGGGGTGAAATCGAGGCTAGGAATATCCCGGAAGGTGTCATTTTTATTATCACACTTCCTGTCAGTTAACAACCGACTAATACTGGAAATCCAGATCGATCAACCTTCCTGTATGCATCTCATAAACCCAACCATGTATGGTGGGTGAATCGTTTTTACCAATGGCCTCCTGTACCACCTGGAGACCCAGTACATTCGTACACTGTACTTCCACATTGAGCTCCACCAGTCTCCGGTACCGCCGTTCCAGATCGTCAATACCCTCCAGTTCATCCCTGTGCTTCCCGGCCACACCCCTGATCTGCCGGAGCCAGGAGTCGAGTGGTTCATCAATTTTCTGCTCCATAGCAGCTTGAATACCTCCACACATATAGTGTCCGCATACAACGATATGCTCTACCTTGAGCTGTGTCACCGCAAACTGTATCACACCCATGGCATTCCGGTCCGAAGGATCGACCAGGTTGGCCACATTGCGATGGACAAATACTTCTCCAGGTTGTGCTCCCATAAAAATTTCAGCAGGTACCCGGCTATCGCTGCAGCCAATATAGAGGTAATCAGGTTGCTGTTCCCCGGATAGCTTTACAAAAAAATTACTATCTGAAGCGCTCTTCTCAGCCATCCACCTCCTGTTGTTCTCAAAAACCTGCTTATATGCCAACCCCATACGTCGTTAATTACTGCGTAAAAGTAAAATTTCAGCTTTTGCAGCTTCCATATCAATTAAGAAATCAGCATTGGCATGCATGCGGGCCACTGCCGCGGCACCCATCATACGTCCGGCCAACACGTCGCTGTGCCAGTGCACATTGCATACATTCCGGCTGATCCCGAACTCCTTCCCCCGCTCCAGGATCATATCGGCCTGATCCGGAAAAAGCTCAGTGAGAATCAGTGCCCAGGCCCAGCCTATGGCCGTATGTCCCGAAGGATAGGATCCATCTTCCCTCAGGTAATCCTCCTCTTCCGGGGTACATGTGGGACTTCCGTTAACCATAAAGGGTCGTTCTCGCTGGTAATGGTCTTTCGCTGAATAAGTAGACAATCCGGCATCGGCCAGGCTCCTCCGAAGGATCATGTAAACATGCGGAGTGGTCTCCTCTGAAATTTTTAAATCAAGCACCATATTGAATGATTCTGTTGCCTCCGGAAAGGATAATACTGCATCACTGGCTGCCTGTGCTTTCCGCTCCTCATCTTCCAGGGCCACAAATGTTGCAGCCACCTCCATATCCAGTTTCCAGGCCGCTGAACCCTCCTCGGGAGGAGGAGGAACAAGCAAAAGGCTGTTGGGCATCTCTTCAAAGAGAAGATATCCCTCCAGGATTCCCGGTTGAATCTCTTTGATCTCCTTTGACAGAGAGGTCAGGGGCTCCGGGATGCTGGTAGTCTGCCGACCACAGCTCCATAACAAAACCATGATCAGTACCATGGTTAATGACCAGTACAATACTTTCTTTGAATGCTTCATAATTTTATAGTTTTAATGGCAAATTCAAGCTGCCTGTCGATACCCTTTTCGGCATCCTCCCTGGTCTGCGGGATGCGTACATCAGGGAGCACGCCATTCCATTCAAACATTTCCCCGTCATACCGTTCAAAATACCTCGTCCCAATATAGATATTTTTACCACTGGGCAACCTGTATTCACCCACATGTTCAGGCCTACCACCCGAGGAGACCACACCTCCTCCCCCCGTAGTATCACCCACTACGGTCACCTGTGACAGCTGTTTCAAGATCTCGGTAGTTAGTTCACCAGCACTGAAGGTAGATCCGTTTATAAGCACAACCACCGGATTAGTATAGACAAAGGGCCCGGCAGGTTCGAAGGGAGGTATATCTATAAACTCGCCCAGCAAATAGAGCCTGGGCCTCTCCAGGGGTTCACTCATAAACCGGGTCACCACAGCTTCCACATTTTGAAATGAACCTGTACCAAACCTTACTGAAATCCCCCCCGGATATAACAGCTGTTTTGAAGCATCTGACTGCCCTGACATATCATATGCAAAGGCCAGAAGTGCGAAAACAACATACCCAAACCTCAGGCTCATTCCCTTTGTTTTTCTCAGATCAAGTTAATAAAAGCAGAGCACTTAATCGCAACAAAACCTGCACATCATCGGATAAGAATAAAAAAAAGAGGTAACTATGAACCTTGTATGGAAAGTGTTACAGCAAAGAAAAGTACACGCGATAAAGTTGAATCGTTTCTGTTAAAGATAAAGGCAATCGCCTATTCCCTGTTCAATTTGCAAGATCTGTTCAGGGTGGTAAAGCTCCACAAACAACATGCAGGGATTCAATTAAGACCTGCCGAATTAATCAAAATTATTTATGCTATTGATGAATTCGAACAGTGCAGCATGCTGATCTTCGGATTGGGAAACGATTCACCTTTCTGGTGCAGAGCTAACAGCAATGGTCGCACGGTATTCCTGGAAGATTTTCAACCATGGTATGACAAAATCACCATGAAGTATCCGGAGATTGAGGCCTACCCGGTCTCCTACCCCTGTAACATCACCCAATGGCGGGAGGTGATGGATCATCCTGAACGCCTGGAAGTAGAACTCCCGGATGAGGTCTCCGGCAACAAATGGGATGTGATCCTGGTAGACGGGCCACTTGGACACAAATACTCAGAAGAGATCCCAGGCAGGATGTCGAGCATCTACACAGCATCCCAACTGGTGGGAAAAAACGGCTATGTTTTTGTACATGACGCCCAGCGTATCGTAGAAAATGCCTATTCCCAACACTACCTGGGAAAGAAACACTTCTTAGAAAAAGTGCGTGGCCGTGCCCTGCTCCTGATATACCGTTTTTAAATGGCTTTAGACCTTCATCAGGAATTGGGCACTCTCTTCAAATTTGTCGTGATCCATCTCTACAAAGAAATTCTGTACCCGCCATCTCATTCAGGGTGCCAGCAAAATCAGCGATCAGCTTTTTACGTAGGGTCCATACCTGGAAGCCAAAGGAGAGTTTCTCTCCTGCCAGATCTGCAGCCAACATATTTTGTAGGATTGATTGAAATGATTGACTCTCCCTTCGATTTTAGTTGTTGATTTTCAATCCTTCCAGGGTTAGTTTGTTTTGACCATGGGAGGATTGACCCACTCTCCATTGAGAGCGGTCTCCTCAGGTCCATACAATCTCATTACCGCGTAGAAGGGTCCGCCAGGAGCCGGGAGCCAGTTCGCTTCCAGTGTTGGTCCGGGTGAATCCTTTTGTATATAGAGGGTCAGGGATCCATCATCTCCATACACAAAATCCTCCTTCATGCTTGAATTAAGCAGGTAGCGATCCAATAGATTGTGAATGAAGAGTTGGGTTTGACCATCATACATGGTGATTGACCAGAATGCCTTAACCGGCGGAATCTCATCTTGCTGAAAGGTAATGGTATACCTGTTTTCGGCACCATTGAGCGGAGTCCCTTCCGCATCTGCCAAATAGGTGGGATAGATGGCCTCCTCTCCTGAATTGCCGTATAATCCCATGTGTGCAGCAACTGCCCGCAACACATAGAATTGGTCCAGCTGGTAATTCTCTCTCGCACTGCTTTTCAGGAACTCCCGTGTCCCGAAAATTTTTGCGCTAGACAGCGGATCTCCCGCATTGGTACTGCTAAAACTTTCAATGTCTGTAAATCCCTTCTGAACACCCTCTTCAATGGCCTGTTGTATCTCCTCACTATACTTAGCCATATCAAAATCCTGCCCGGTCCCTATACCAAGTCTTGCAAAACGCTTCATCATTTCCATCTCTTCGGCTACCGGCTCAAGCAAATCCAGCATTACATCCAGGTATTTGAATGATGCTGAAGTAAACTGGTCGCCTTCATTCCACTCAGGAAAAGCTTCGGTTTGACCAGGCTCCGGGGCCTCTGTTCCCAGATAGGCACTTAATGGCTCTAACTGGTATTCCTCCTGGATGCGTTGTACATTTTCCAGGTCCGCCTCATCCATCAACTGGGTACGCACCACCACAAAAAAGATTCCTGTCTCGCAGCGAATTACCTTATCAATTCCCTCAGGTGTCTGACCCTCCCATGAGTGCGTGGCAATAAGATATTTCCCCGCTTTATTACCTGTGGTCAGCGTGCCCAGGTAAGCAAAATTGTGTGTATACAGATCGATAAATTGAAAATGATAAAATCGTTCTGCTTCCATTTCAGGCAATGAGATGACACCCGGTTCACTCCTGATATCCACCCAGAACATACAATAGGGGGTATCGGAATTTGGAGTAACCACCGCTTTATCTTCTGGGGTGAAAAGCCTGGCATCGC
>DAOWNM010000285.1 GCA_030642565.1 Bacteroidota bacterium
GATCAACTGGTGTCCGCTGTCCGGGACAGCTACCTCGATATGGCCTCTTCCTCCATTGATAACATGGTCGAAATCGCTCCCAATGAAGCAGAAGTTTAGGTGTTAAAGGCTTTCTGTTACACGGGCCTGCTTGTGATAAAGCCACCGCGGAGGGCTATGAGCACAACACCCCTGATTCATACAGCCATTGCCAGGGCCCTGGCCATTGAACCCAATAATCCACGGGCACTGTTCCTTCGGATCTCCAACGAAATGGGAAATGCCAGTTTCTTCGGGTCCGATACCGCCCCCATCTGTGAAGAGGCAGCAGAACTGTTGGAATCGTGGGATGCCTATGAGTTAAAATCGCCCATCCACCCTAATTGGGGAAGAAGCGAGACTGAAGGAATTGTCAGAGGATGTGGCCAGTAATCTGTTGAAAACTCGTATTTTGTAAAATATGATGAGAGGTTTCTGTTTTAATAATCCGGTAAGGCGATTCCTGTTAAACCTGGCAGGGATGCTTGTGCTGGCACTGCTGATCACCCTTCTCTTTTTTGATGGTTACGATGAGGGTTTCCGGGAGTTTGCGATCAGCTATGGCTGGGCGGTGGCGATTTGTGTGACCCAGTGGGCCGGTCACAGCTACATTTACGGATTGCTCGACAGGAGGTACAGCTGGCGTGACCACCAGGTGAAAAGAGCCATTTTCGGGAGCCTGGCTATTATCGGGTATTCTGTTTTTGCCTACCTGGTGGTTCAGATCATCATGTTCTGGCTGGTACTGGGGAGATTGCCTGAAAATCCCTTCTACTGGGCACTTCGGACAAGCTATATTGCGATCCTCATATCCTTCGTGGTATCCCTGATCTTTGTGGCAATAGGCTTTTTCAGGAACTGGAAGGAGTCCCTTCTGGAGGCTGAACGTTTTAAGGCAGAGATGCTGATGTACAAGTACGAATCGCTTCAAAACCAGATCAATCCCCATTTTCTCTTCAACAGCTTCAATGTACTGAGCGACCTGATATATGCGGATCAGAAAAAGGCAGTTGATTTTATCAGGCAGCTGAGTCAACTGTTCCGGTATGTGCTGGACAGCAGGGACAGAGAGCTGGTAACCATTCAGGAGGAGCTGGAATTTCTGAAGGCATACAGCTATCTTTTGCAAACAAGGTTTGAAGAGAAACTCACCATCCGGCAGGAGTTTGAGGCAAAGGAGCACGAGATGATCGTTCCCATGACCCTTCAGCTTCTGATTGAAAATTGCGTGAAACACAATGAGATATCCGAATTACAACCGCTGACTGTACAGATTGCGCGAAACGGGGAGTATCTGAAGGTGGAGAACAACCTGCAGTTGAAATCTGCCGGGCCGGATTCAAGAAAGACTGGATTATCAAATATCAGGCAGCAGTTCAGATACTTTACCAATAAAGAGATTGTTATTACGGAGTCAGACCGCTCATTTTCCGTAGAGGTGCCTGTAATCAAATTGGGTGAACAATGAGGGTGATCATTCTGGAAGATGAAACCAGGGCCGTGAATCACCTGAAAAGGCTGATTGAGCGGGTTGCACCTGAAATGGAGGTAACCGGGACATTTGAGACGGTGAGGGAGGCGGTAGAGTACCTGGAGGAGGAGCCACCTGTGGAACTGATCTTTTCGGATGTACAGCTTGCCGATGGCATCAGCTTTGAAATCTTCTCAAAGGTCAACATTCATTGTCCCATCATCTTTACCACCGCATACGACACCTATGCCATTGAAGCCTTCAATACCAATGGTATCGATTACCTCCTGAAACCCATCGAAGAGGAGCGACTGAGAAGGGCCATTGAGAAAGCAAGGCAGTTTACCTCAAACGTTGGACTGGAAAGCCTGCTGAACCTCAGAACCAGTCCGGGTTCCAGGCGGGCTAAATCGAGGTTCATGGTCAAAGTGGGGGAGAAAATCAGGACCATTATGGTGGAAGATATTCTTGCTTTTTACAGTTTTGAGAAGACCACCTATCTCCATACCAGTGCACACAGAAACTATATCATCGACTATTCAATAGAGGAGTTAGAGAGCATGCTGGACAGGAGCAGGTTCTTTAAGATCAACCGGAAGTATATTGTCTCCATCGAAGCATGTTCTCAGATCATCGCCTGGTCCAACAGCAGGCTAAAGATCGATATTGAAGGTATTGAGGATCAGAAAATAGTGGTCGCACGCGAACGTGTACGTGAATTTAAAATCTGGTTGGATAGTTAACAGGTGTGCTGTCAGGTTACAAATGTATAGGCCTTCCCAATCTTACCGGCACGCCCGGTACGGCCAATGCGGTGGATGTAGCTGTCATGGGTCTGCGGCACCTGGTAGTTGATTACATGCGATACGTCAGATACGTCAAGACCACGTGATGCCACATCGGTTGCTACCAGTACCTGAACGCGACCCTGCTTAAATGCCTTCAGTGCACTTTGCCTGGCATTCTGGCTCTTGTTACCATGAATCTGATCTGCCTGGATACCTGCCTTATTTAACTTAAGGCAAAGACGGCTCACCCGGTGCTTGGTCTCTTCGAAGAGCAGCACCTTTTTAAATTCATTCTGCGACAACATTTCACGCAATACTTTAAATTTGTCTTCTCCTGGTTTCAGTCTGATCACCTCCTGATTAATTCCATCACCGGAACTATTCCCGGTGCTCACCTTCACAGTTACAGGATTCTTCAGAATTTTGTTGATCATCGATTGCTGGGATCTGTCAAGTGTGGCTGAGAAGAGCATGGTGTGATTACGCTGTTTCATCCCCTCAAGAATACGGTTCACATCACGAATGAAGCCCATATCAAGCATACGGTCAAACTCATCCAGCACCAGCGTTTTAAATTTACCAAGATCAATGGCCCGGCGATCTGTTAAATCGAGCAACCTGCCCGGTGTGGCAATTACCACATGACTGTTCCTGCGAAGATTCTGCAGATCCCTGTTGATATTGGTTCCTCCTATAAAACAGGCACTGTACAGCCCCACTCCTTTGGCCATGCTTTTAAACTCCTCTTCAATCTGGAGAGCCAGTTCACGGGTAGGTACTACGATCAGTGCATAAGGATTTACTCTTCTATGAAGCAATTTTTCGATAATGGGAATCAGAAATGCCCCGGTTTTTCCGGTCCCTGTCTGTGCAATTCCCAAAAGGTCCCTGCCCTCCATCAATGTCTCCAGTGTTCTGTCCTGAATTTCAGTAGGTCTTTTATATCCCTTTAAATCAAGGGCCTGCTTCAGTTTTATATCTATGGGAAGCTCACTGACCAACCGGTCAGAGCGAAAAACTTTTTCTATTACCGCATGATCTGCTTCTTTCACCAGAAGGGAAGGATCAAGTGTCGATACTCTTTTCCGGCCTGAATTTGAATGATTACTTTGTCTGTTGTTTACTGTTGTATTACTCATATAATAAATTTTGAACAGCCCTGTCTCAAGGCTGCTATATTGTATAAAAAGACGAGCTTCAAAGAGTTCGCCGCCTTAGCTGAATCAGAAAAAAAAGAGAGGGGTCCCTGAATATGGGGAAAACTGCCTAATTGAAAAGTCGGCTAAGAAATTTCGACAAAGATAATCAAATATTCCAAATTCCATCTATGAGCCATTTCCGCTAACAAC
>DAOWNM010000143.1 GCA_030642565.1 Bacteroidota bacterium
GAATAGCCATTGCTCAGCAGCTGGTTGATATCCCGCTCCATA
Source organism: Bacteroidota bacterium (assembly GCA_030642565.1). GTDB lineage: Bacteria > Bacteroidota > Bacteroidia > Bacteroidales. The sequence goes on from DAOWNM010000143.1 coordinate 43, forward strand.
AATACAGTGCACCGGTCGCTGGCCAGGGGAGCCGGACGGCCCATGGCCAGGCGCTCATAATCCTTAAGCTCCACACCCAGTCTTCCGGCCAGCTCCTCAATAAAACTCCCGGTCCCTGCCGCACATACCGTATTCATATGGGAGAAGGTGACCATCCCATCCTTCATCCGGGTGAACTTGGCATCCTGTCCCCCGATCTCGATGATGGTATCTGTCTTTGGATTTAGCTCATAGGCGGCACGTGCATGAGTCGTAATTTCATCGTAATCATGGTCGGCCCTAACGATTCCGGCAATGAATTTCCGCCCCGAACCAGTGGTGCCGCATGACACAAACTGAAAATTGTTCCCGGTAGTAACAGCCAGGTGATCGATGGCCTCAAACAGAGCCTGAACCGCCTTCAGTGGCTGTCCCAGGGTATAGGTATAGAATCCGGCATAGGGCTCACCGCTTGTATGAAGCATAACCGCTTTGGTGCTGGTCGATCCCACATCGATCCCCAGGTAAAATTGCATCTCTTGGGGTGTGGAGAGTGAAAAGCGATCGACCTGGATCTCTGCAGTATGATCGGCAATGGAAGGTTGATATGTGTAGTGTTTCTCAATGATAATCTCCTGCTCGGTGACTTCAGGGGCGCGAAGCGGCTCATAGAAGTATTCCAGCACTCCGTGGTCGACCACTATATTTGTAAAATCGGCAGGAAGTAGTTTCTTGCCTCCAATCAACTCCTTCCACAGGAGCCGGGCCGCACCAATGGCCGGAAAGTGGTGGGCATGGGGATGGATCCGGATCTCTTTCCCGATGATGCGTTGCAGCTGCCTGACCACCGAGCGGTTTTTTGAAACCCCTCCCGACATGAAGATAGGCGATTCAGGGGCCGACTTGTTGAAGAGGGTATCGGCAATATTAGCGGCCAGGCCTTTACAGAGACTGTCGCAAATGGCCTCGAGACCATAACCTTTCTGTTGTGCATGGATCAGGTCGGTCTTGGCAAACACGGAGCACCTGGCCGCAATATCCGGAACCGGCGAACTGTTCTTCAGGGCCATATCCGAAAGGTGTCCCGTATCGTTCAGGTTAAGCCGAAGAGCCTGCTGGTCGAGAAAACTGCCTGTTCCTGCAGCGCAGGATGAACTGTGACTGGTTTGCAGATAGTTGCCCTGCTGGTCCAACTCCACCAGGTAGAATCGCTCTGCACCCACATGAAGGATCGACCGCGCATTTAGTTTCAGGAAGTCTGCAGCTTCCATCAATGCGACCTGCTGATCAAATACCTGTACCTGCTGTCTGAAATGGGATTTTCCCGAAGGGGTGGCCACTCCGATAATCTCTTTGTTAAGATATCCCTTCAGCAGTTGATCCAGTGTCTCCCTGATGTTGCCCTGGTGCAGCATGTAGGCCTGCCCCTTCAGGTTTCCCTCCCTGTCCATTGCAACCACAGAGATGGATACCGAACCCACATCGATCCCAAGGATCAACCCGGTGTGTTGTGGTTTTCCTTCTGCCATAATACCGTTGTCCTATTATAAATATATGATTTTTTAACTTTATATGTTAAACGGAAAGCGTTTACCTGAATAATAACAATATGGCTGTTCAAACGTTATTTCCTTAACCCAATATAGTTGACTAAAGCTCATTTAACCATAAAAAAACTGATTATTCTGTAGTCTCTTTTCTGCTCTTCTGTGCGATGGTTTCCATGACCGGTCGAAAACAGTTTGTAGCCATTCCCTCATCGCAAATGATTGCCCTGAGTGGAGAGAGCTATTCCCGGCATTCTGGGAGCGGATGGCAGGAATGTCTTCATCCCGTCCGCCCGAATTTCTTTCAACACATCCCGATCCATCCAACCGTATTGAAAACCTAAAGCGGATTATGCCAAAGGCGATGGAGTACTATAATGCCAGGTAATTTCTCAAGGGTCTGATCACAGAAGCTCTTTCAAAACTTCTCCCTCCAGGAAACGCAACTTAAATTGCAGGTTGGAGAGGGTGTTGATGGCACCGATCATGGGAGTTTGGCGGAAGCTATATTCCAGCCGCGGAGCCTGATCTGTATCCTCTATGCCGGTATCCAGCAGATCGTCAATGATCCTGTCAAGTTCGGGTCCGGCATGGGCCAGCAACAGCTCTTTGTGGGTCTCCAGCGACTTCAGAAGCACTTCTCCTTTTCCGGGGTTCACCTCATTGCCAAAGATGATCAGCTCGGTACTCTTGTAGACATCGAAGTAATTGGCTTTGTTAAGGTCAATGGAGCCATCCGCAGCTACGGCCAAACGATTATCATCATGGGTTGCCAGAAGGATATCCACCATGATCTCCTGGATGAAATGATCCAGCGCGTCGGTTTTTTCATGAATAAAATTGGCCTGGTCCAACCGGTCGGGCGACAGCTGGTTAACCAGGTTCGCTGACTCCAGGAACAGTGTGTTCGCCGATTCAACCATGCTGCTGGTCACCATATGCTCTTTTGCCGATATGACCATGGATGTCATCACGTTTTTTGACACCTTCAGTGCAAATACCATGATGTTGATGGCCATGAATGCAAGAATGAAAATCAGGATAGAGAAACTCTGAACCTGGTTCTCTTTGTCTTTCAGAGCCTGGATGACAAGGATCGGAATAAAGAGAGCCACCGTAAGAAGAACACTGAATGCGAGGGCTATACCTGCACCCGGCCAGTGCATGATCTTAAACAATACCCCTGTGATAAAGATAAAGCCTGTAATCACTCCGACCAAATATAATGGTTTGTTGACCCGCTTCTCTTTTTTCCGTGTATCGCGCATGCTCACCATGGCAAATACCGGCAGGTAGACAGCTCCCAACAGGAACGAGCCAAGAACGATCAGTACACTGGCTCCTGGCCAGTGCTGCAGTTTAAAAATGGCCCCGATGATCAGCAACGACGGTGCAATGGTCCCGAGAATATACATGAACTTTTTCATCATACGGTATTTTTGGTTTATCAATAGTAGTGTCTCTTCCTGGATCTCCTGGATCCTCCTGTTTTCTAACCGGCTTCGTACTTCTTCAAAGGCCTTCAGGAACTCCACTCCCTCATCCATTTTTGCTTCGATATCACAACAGAGGTGGTCGAGGAGCTCATTTTGCAGCCGGGTATAGGTCAATCCCTGCTTGTCGATCTCCCTGTTGAGGATCTCAATTTCCCTGTTGGTCAGATCGGCCATTACGCTAAGCCAGGTTCAGGCTTGGGCCGGTATCCAGAACCCGCCCCATGACGGTGACAAAATCGATGAATTCCCGGACTTTCTCCTTTGCTGCGCTAGTGCCCGACTCGGTGAGCCGGTAGTACTTGCGCACCCGCTTCCCGATACTCTCCTCCTCGGAGGTGATCAGATGGTCCGATTCCAGTTTATGAAGGGCCGGGTACAATGCTCCCCAGGAGAGCTGTACCTTACCCTCGGTGAGTCTCTCTACCTCACGTGTAATCTCGTAGCCATACATTCTGTCATTCTCCTCGAGAAGCTTCAGAACAATGGTCTTTAATGTGCCTTTGAGCAGATCTTTTGATATCATAAGCCAAAGGTATATATAAATATTCGATATATCCAAATCTTATATATAAAGACTTTGGTTTATTCCTACCCAACACATATCTTTATTAGGTAGTAATTCATATTTTCCTCAGATGATCTCCCTTATATCACGACTGTTTGCCATCGCACTACTGGCCTGGCCTGTGCTGACTTTTGGACAGACCAAAATCATTGTATATGACGGGTATACAGGTATTTTCAATACCTCAATACAGAATGACACAGCCAGTGTCACATTTCTGCTGCCCGGGAGTCCTGCCGAAAAGGCCGGTATTAAACTTCGCGATCAGATCATTGCTATCAATGATTCTGCCATTTCCGGGAGAGGACTTGGCCAAAGGGTAATTCAGGATTTGCTGCTCGACAGATCTGGAAAACCTGTTGATCTCCTTATAAAGCGCAAGGGGGTGGATTCTCTGTTGCAATTCTCTTTTTGCAGGGAGTCCTACCTGCATCAGATTGAAGCCTATGAATATAAATACCTGATCGATTCCCTGGAGCAGTGGTCTATTTAGCTCAGTGACAGTGGATACCTCTTTTACTATTCTCAGGGGGGATTCTTTTATTCATTTTGATTTGAAGCCCTCCGTATACAACAATTTGAAGGGGATCAAAAGCCAGTTTGATAAAGATTTCTCATATCCATGTGCCTGGCTGAAGATCAAGACAGTGAACAGGATTTCAGAGAACCGGACCTACCTGGTCAACCTTCCCGAGATGGAGGGAACCGATTCTGTCAATTTCTTCCTGCCCCACCCATCCGGAGGAATTGTTGAAAAGCGATCAGGGATCTTGATACCGGTGGATGACCGGGATTTTGTCTATAAAGGCTGGCATGCAGCTACGGTCCCCCTGATCAAAGGAGCTGAGCAGACTTTTTACATTCGATGGAAAGCGGAATCCGGAATAGAAGGACCTGTGATGCATTTCATTGCGGAGGAGACCATTGTGCAGCATGACCGTATAGAACGGATGGTTCTCTTTGCTCTGTTGGGAATGATGACAATCATCTCATGCTTCTTCCTTATTCTCTATTTTGCTCTCCGTGACCGGCAGTATATCTGTTTCTCGCTCTATATTTTATCATTTGCCGGTTTCCTTTTTGTATCCGAAGGCTACCTGGGGGAGTTTCTGTGGAAGGAAAATGTATTTGAATCGCTCCTTATATCAAGCATCCAGCCCTTTACATTGTCGCTGGTTACCATATTCTTTCTTCTGTTTGGGATCTCCTATCTTGAACTGAGGCAGAAATTATCAGGGTGGTACTGGAGTGTGGTTGTGCTGCTGGGCCTGGTCGGGGTAAGAATTGTAATTATGCTTCTGGGCTCCGTTTTTAATTTTCAAATAGGGGGCCTGTTTGAGGATGTGGTGCTCATTGTCTGGGCTTTTTCGGTGGCCATCATACCCCTGTTTCTATTGATCCTTCCTGCCATATTCAGAATCCGGGCTGGTTTCAAACCTGCATGGTACTTTCTTATTGCCAACGCGGTTCTGATTCCTCTGGCTATTATCACCATCGATTCATCGTCATTCTCCCTTACGGCGCATACATTAAATAACTCTGTCCTGTTTCGCATACTCCGTGTATCAGGAGTCTATATTGCCGCGATTTTGCAAATACTGATCTTTTCCATTGGAATTGCCCGGAAGATGAGACTTGACGAACAGGAGAAAAAGATTGCCCAAAAAAGGATTTTTGATCAGCTGAAGGAGAATGAGAAGCTGAAGGATAAGGTAAACCGGGAGCTGGAGCAGAAGGTGCAGGAGAGGACCAGGGAGATCAGTGAACAGAAGGAGGAGATAGAGTCGCAACGTGATGAAATTGAGGCACAGCGCGATATGGTATTTGCACAGAAAAAGGAGATCACCGACAGCATAAGCTATGCGCAACGGATCCAGACGGCGATCCTCCCGCACAAAACCTATCTGGACAGGGTTTTTCCCGAATACTTCGTGCTCTATAAACCCAGGGACATTGTCAGCGGTGATTTTTACTGGATAAAAGAGGTAGATTCAACCATAGTCATTGTGGCGGCCGATTGCACAGGACATGGAGTTCCGGGTGCATTTATGAGTATGCTCGGAATCACTCTGCTCAATGAACTGCTTGGGGAGGGAAGGATTGATAAGCCGGATGAGATCCTGGGACAGCTCAGGACCAAGGTCAAGGCCATGCTGGTACAGGAGGGAACCATACGGGATCAGAAAGATGGTATGGATATGGCCATAGCTGTTATCGACAGAGAGAAGAGAGAGCTTCAGTTTGCCGGAGCATATAATCCACTCTACCTTATTCGTGATAAGGAACAGCTGACCGGAAATGAGCCTGTATCAGGAACATCGGTTAAAGGGGCAAGTGCATTGTTGTTTGAACTGAAGGGAGACAGGCAGCCCATTGGGATTCACTGGGAAAAGACCAATTTCACCAACCTGGTAGTCAGGCTGAAGGAGAACGACTCGGTCTATGTTTTCTCCGATGGTTTTGTTGATCAGTACGGGGGCGACCACAGGAAGAAATTCAAGACCCGGAAATTTAAAGAACTGCTCCTGTCGGTCCAGACAGAATCCATGAAAAAGCAAAAACAACTTATTGAAGAGACCTTTGAAATGTGGCGCGGCAATATTGAGCAGATCGATGATGTATGTGTGATCGGAGTCAGAGTTTGATACCAAATCCCCTGGGGTAATTTCTTTCCAACCTTTTTTATCCGCAAGCGGATTGTGTTTTGCCAGATTTTCAATAACTTGTGTAGTTTCTGGTTATTGAGATAAAAACTGCTAACCTATAAACCCAATTCGATGAAAAAGCCGCTATCCATTTTTTTATTGTCTGTAATGATCCTGGCCATGACCGGCTGCAAGCCGGAAGTCAAACTGACTCTTGACGAAGCACGCGAAATTGCCAGAGAAGCTTACGTTTACGGGTTCCCCATGGTGGTCAATTACAAAACCATGTACCTCTACACTCTCAATGAAGATTCTCCTGAGTACAAGGGACCCTTTAATATACTCAGTTGCGATGCCAGGCTTTTCACCCCAGAAGATAAAGCGGTGGTTACTCCAAATTCCGATACTCCCTATTGTTTGTTCTGGGTGGATATCAGGAGTGAACCGGGTGTCATTTCATTAGCTGAAATGGAAGCAGAACGATTTTACCATTTTTAATTTATCGATCTGTATACACACAATTTTGCTTACCTGGGCACGTTGACCACAGGTAATAAAGCGGGGAAATATCTTATTGCCACACACTCATGGGAGGGTCAGACACCTGAAGGAATTGATAAGGTAATTCGCTGCGAGACAGGAATCTTTTTTGTGGTGGTGCATACCCAGTTAATGGATGAGGCGGATCTGGGAAATGTACAACGCATCCAGGGGGAATACC
>DAOWNM010000169.1 GCA_030642565.1 Bacteroidota bacterium
AGGATGAATGGTCCGATTTATCCAGCCTCTCCTCTGCCTATTATGGTCGTGTGGAGGACGGGAATTACACATTTATGATAAGAGCCTGTGATGGCAACGATAACTGCTCCATTGAACCGCTCACCATTGATATTTCTGTGAAGATTCCAATCTGGAAGGCGTGGTGGTTTATTTTCGCTCTGATTATGCTGGTGCTGACCATCATATTTATTGTATTTAAGATCAGGGAGCGAAACCAGAAAGCGATCCAGGAGTATCTCCAGCGGCAGCTGGATGAGCGAACACGCGAGGTGGTTCAGCAGAAAGAGGAGATCGAGGTTAAGAACAGGGATATCACCGACTCGCTCAATTATGCCCAGCGGATACAGGCCAGCATCCTGCCTCCCATTAAGAAGCTGCACGATGCCTTTACAGGGAGTTTCGTGTTCTACCAGCCACGTGATATTGTATCGGGCGATTTTTACTGGTACGAGCAGGTGGATGAGAACAGGTTTATGGTGGTGTGTGCCGACTCAACGGGTCACGGAGTTCCCGGTGCTTTTATGTCCATGATCGGGACCACTCTTATTAAAGATATTTGTCTGAGAGACGGCATCACGAAGCCCTCCCAGGTGCTCACTACCCTAGACCATGAGGTGAGGGAGGCGTTGAACCAGAACATGGAGACCAGCGGCTCAAACGATGGAATGGATATCATTGTGGCTGAGGTGGATATGAAAACCAATAAGTTCACTGTAAGTTCCGCCATGCGTCCTGTAATCATCTATTCAGGCGGAGAGCAAATCTATGTGAAGGGGAGCCGGAGTTCAATCGGGGGACAACTGGATGAGGACAGGGTGGAAAAAGATTTTATCGATCAGGAGTTCCTGCTAAAGAAGGGAGATATCGTCTATATGTTTTCCGATGGTTACCCCGATCAGTTTGGCGGACCGCTTGGCAGGAAGTTCAAGATGGTCAGGCTCAAGAACCTGCTCAGGGATATCCACGATAAACCCATGGATGAGCAGTACAACTACATCAAGAGCAATTTTTTCCTCTGGAAAGAGGATCTGGAACAGGTTGATGATGTATTGTTTATGGGGATCAGGATCTGATCAATGCTCCTCCAGGTCAATTCCGCTTAAAACGATTACATCGGTGGTGTCCGTATTGCTGCGGTTGTAATCCCTGTCAAAGATATGGAAGGTGTAGTAGATGGTGTCGTATTTTATAACAGGGTAGAAGATCTTCAAGTCCATGGTTCCGCTTAAAGGTTGTTTGTCCAGGTAAGGGATCCTGTATTTAAGAAGACCTCCATCCTCATCAGGAATCTCCACATAATCATAACCCTGCAGGTCATAGAGCTGAAGGAAGAAGTTATATTTGACCGTATCGGGCAGGTTCAGTTCGGTTGTATCGACCAGCGGAGGCAGACCAAGATTCCCGTCGCCATCGGTAAAGTCAAAAGTGAGCTGCCCGATGAGGGTTGTATTACCCAGTCCGTCTACCGAAATATAGAGACCAAAACTCTGGTAGTCCACCACCGGTTCGTCCGGGTAGACCGGCGTGATCGTGTTGCAGGAGATCATCATCATCAGAGCACTGAACAAAAGAGGCGTGAAAGTTCTCATTAGAATACAATACTACAAAAATCCTGCCTATTTTTTACGCATAAAGATTCGAATGGGAACTCCGGTGAATCTGAAATGCTTCCGCAGCTGGTTTTCCAGGTAACGTTTATATGGTTCCCGGATGTACTGTGGCAGGTTACAGTAGAATGCAAATGCCGGGGCATGTGTGGGTAGTTGTGTGACATACTTGATCCTGACATATTTGCCTTTCAATGACGGGGGATGATACTCTTCAATGGCCTTCTGCATCACCTCGTTCAGCTTCGAGGTGGGTATCCTGACCTGGCGGTTTTTATAGACCTCAATGGCCAGCTCCAGTGCTTTATGGATCCGCTGTTTGGTCAGCGCGGAGATAAACAGAACAGGTACATCAACAAAGGGCTCGAGCCGTTGTTTGATCCCCTCTTCGAACTGTTTCATGGTCTGTGTCTCCTTCTCCACCAGGTCCCATTTATTGACCAGCACCACCACTCCTTTCCGGTTGCGTTCAATAAGGTGGAAAATATTCACATCCTGAGACTCAATCCCGATGGTGGCATCGATCAGCAGCAGGCAGACATCGGCATATTCGATGGTCCGCACCGATCTCATTACCGAATAGAACTCCAGATCCTCTTTCACCTTCCCCTTCTTTCTCAGTCCGGCAGTATCTACCAGGTAGAAATCGTGGTTGAACTTGCTGTACCTGGTATGAATCGAGTCGCGTGTGGTACCCGGGATGGGGGTTACAATGTTTCTCTCTTCTCCGATAAGCGCATTTACCAGTGACGATTTTCCCACATTGGGGCGTCCCACCACTGCTATTTTCGGGACATCTTCCTCCTCCTCTTCCACCTTTTTTTCAAACATGGAGGTGAGTCGATCCAGCATATCGCCAGTTCCGCTTCCATTGATGGAGGAGAGAGCTGAGTATTCACCCAGTCCCAGCCCATAGAAAATGCTGGCATCGTACAGCCTGTTGGCGTTATCCACTTTGTTTACCACCAACAAAACGGGCTTTTTGATCTTCCTGAGCATCCCGGCAATGGTCTGGTCCAGGTCGGTGATTCCTGAAATTACATCCACCATGAAGAGCACCACATCGGATTCCTCGATGGCAAGCAAAACCTGCTTTCGTATCTCCTCTTCAAAAATATCATCCGAGTTGGTTACATATCCTCCTGTATCGATAATGCTGAACTCATGACCGTTCCAGATCACCTTGCCGTAGTGCCGGTCGCGTGTAACGCCACTCACCTCATCCACAATGGCCTGTCGCGTTTCGGTCAGGCGGTTAAAGAAGGTGGATTTCCCCACATTGGGTCTCCCTACAATGGCTACAATATTTCCCATATTTCAGATCACTTAATGGTAACCAAAATTCTTAATGAAACGTTCATTGTTGCGCCACTCTTTCTTCACCTTCACACGGAGTTCAAGAAACACTTTTTTCTGAAAGAAGGTTTCCATATCCAGTCTGGATTCCCTCCCCACCCTTTTTAATGCTTTCCCCTGGTTTCCAATCAGGATCCCTTTCTGGCTTTCGCGCTCCACATAGATCAGTGCGCTGATACGGATCAGCTTTGCTTCCTCTTTGAACGATTCAATCTCCACCTCAACTGCATAGGGAATCTCCTGTTTGTAGTAAAGCAGGATCTTTTCCCGGATCATCTCCCCCACGAAGAATCTTTCCGATTTATCAGTAAGGGCATCCTTGGGATAGTAGGGGGGCGATTCGGGCAGGTGGTCCAGAATCCGGTTAAAAATAGAATCCACATTAAATTTTTTCAGGGCACTGATGGGGATCTTTTCAGCATTGGGGAGAATCTTTTCCCACTGTTCCATGCACGTCCTCACCTTCTCCTGGTTACTCAGGTCAATTTTATTGATTACCAGCAACACCGGAACCTTTGTCTTTGCCACTTTCCGGAGGAATGCATCTTCCGGATCCGGTTTTTCACCAATTTCAGTCAGGTAGATCAGCACATCGGCATCAACAAGTGCCGATCGGGCAGCTTTTAACATGGTCTCCTGCAATTTGTAGCTGGGATCGAGAATCCCCGGCGTATCAGAAAAGATCACCTGGTAATCAGGCTTGTTCAGGATCCCATGAATCCTGTGCCTGGTGGTCTGTGCCCTGGAGGTAATAATGGAGAGTTTTTCTCCAACCATGGCATTCATTAGTGTCGATTTGCCCACATTGGGCTTACCGATAATATTGACAAATCCCGCTTTATGATTCATACTACTCGTAGGCATTCATTTTTAACCTGGTCACCTCTTTCTCTGTAAGGAGTCTCCACTTTCCCCTGGGAAGGTTCTTCTTTGTGAGACCTCCGAAATAGACCCTGTCCAGCTTATCTACCCTGTAGCCCAGCGATTCAAAGATCCTTCGTACAATACGGTTTTTCCCGGAATGGATCTCCAGTCCAACCTCCCGCTTGTTTTCACTGCTGGCATAGCTGATGGCATCGGGTTGGATAAAACCATCCTCCAGAGTAATACCTTCAGCCAGTTTTTTCATATCGCCGCCCGACAGGCCTTTATCCAGGAATACATGGTAGATCTTTTTCTTGTTGTGCGATGGATGCGTCATCTTTTTGGCCAGCTCCCCATCGTTGGTAAAGAACAGCACCCCGGTTGTATTACGGTCGAGTCGCCCCACCGGATAGACCCGCTCACTGCATGCATCGCGGATCAGCAACATCACCGTTTTCCGTTCCTTAGGATCATCGGTAGTGGTCACATAGTCTTTTGGCTTGTTCAAAAGCAGGTATACCTTGCGTTCAGTACGAATCCGCTCGCCGTTGTATCTGACTTCATCACCGGGATTCACCTTGCTTCCCAGTTCTGTGATTGACTTCCCATTCACCGTGATCAGTCCCGCCGAGATCAGCTGATCCGCCTCCCGACGGGAACAGATGCCCGCAGCGGCAATATATTTATTGATCCGAATCTGGTCGCCGGTTTTTTTAACACCCTGTTTCCCTGAGCCTCCCCGTCCGCCTGGACCCGGCCGGGATGATCCTGATCTTTTTCGAGAGGGGGGTGTGGATCCGCTTCTGCCCCCTTTTTTTGGTGCTTCTGGTCTACTCAATGGCCTGACTATTAATTATTGTTAAAGGGTACAAAGATACAGCTTATTAAGTTACATTCTTGGAATAATAATTTTAACTTTAGTACCGTTCAAAAATCAGGTAAAAATGAGTTTAGTTATCTCAATTTCAGGCATTCGTGGAACCATTGGAGGGAGGCCTTCTGAAGGATTAACACCCATCGATACAGTCCAATTTGCATCGGCTTACGCCTCCTGGCTGATCCGGGAATCGGGGAAGGAGAGACCCTCGGTGGCCCTTGGCCGGGATGCACGTATTTCCGGACCCATGGTGGAGCAACTGGTTTCAGCCACCCTTTCGGCCATGGGCGTGGATGTATATATAATGGGATTTGCTACCACTCCAACTGTCGAAATAGCTGTTACCGGGATGGGTGCAGATGGTGGTATTATCCTGACAGCCAGCCACAATCCGGCACAATGGAACGCATTAAAACTGCTGAATGGACGAGGTGAGTTTCTTTCAGGGGAGGATGGTGAGGCGATCCTGAAGATGGCCAGATCCAACGATTACAGCTATGCTGATGTTAAAAAACTGGGGGCCATTAAACCTCTGGAGGGAATGGACGTCAAACACATCGATCAGGTACTTAAACTGGACCTGGTAAAGCCTGAAAAGATTGAAAAAAAGAAGTTCCGCGTGGCTATAGATTGTGTAAATTCGGTTGGAGGCATCATTTTACCAGCACTACTCAAAGCGCTGGGGGTGCAGGATGTGATTGAACTCTATTGCGATCCAACGGGCGACTTTCCACATAATCCCGAGCCTCTGCCCGAACATCTGACTGAAATTTCAAAGGTGATGGTACGTGAAAAAGCTGATGTGGGATTTGTGGTGGATCCCGATGTGGACCGTCTTGCCATTGTTTGTGAGGATGGTTCCATGTTTGGTGAGGAGTATACCCTGGTTGCCATATCAGATTATATACTCTCCAGGACCCCGGGTAATACAGCATCCAATCTGTCCTCCACCAGGGCACTGAGGGATGTGACTGAAGGGTATGGCCAATCCTATTTTCCCTCTGCTGTGGGGGAGGTCAATGTTGTCAATGCTATGAAACAGAATGAGTGTGTGATTGGCGGTGAGGGCAATGGCGGAATCATCTACCCCGCTCTTCATTACGGAAGGGATGCGCTGGTCGGGATCGCCCTGTTTCTGACCCACCTGGCCGAAAGTGGCATGGAGTGTAGTGTGATGCGAAAATGCTATCCCGATTACTTTATCTCCAAGAATAAGATCACCCTGCCGGAAGGAGCTGATGCGGATCAGCTGCTTGCTTCATTTGAGAATGTACACGCAAATGATCGCATCAATACCGTGGACGGGGTCAAGGTGGATATGCCCGAAGGATGGGTGCACCTGCGAAAATCCAACACAGAACCTATTATTCGCCTCTATGCTGAAGCAGGTAGCAAGGAAGAGGCAGAACGCATTGCCGGGGAGGCCATGCAAACAATAAATGAATTGATTTAATAGAACTATTTTACAAGTAACATGAAAAAAAGAACAATAATAGCCATCGTTGTTCCCAC
>DAOWNM010000209.1 GCA_030642565.1 Bacteroidota bacterium
CTGCTGGGATCCCCCTCTGCCCGCTATACACTGGACTATACCGATGGATTGGGTAATACCACCTCCACCGAATATACCTCAAAAGGTAACTCCTTGCTTACCTCCCTGGCACTGAATATCCCCGTTAGCAACATCTGGCAGAACAAGGATTACAGGGTACGGGCCCGCATCGAAAATTCGGTCTATAAAGGAAAACCTGTAAGCAGAAGAGGGCAGGTTTACCTGAGCGGTGAGATTGGTTCCCTCTGGAGGAGTTTCAACAGTACAAATCCTGCTGTTGGGGCAAGACCCATGGAGGAGCGTGGGATCTTTCGATATGCCAATCTGCATACCGGTATTTATGCCGGGTATATGCTCACCGATGAACTGGGCATCGATATCGGAGTAAACTACCAGCGATCCACTACCTTTTACACGGTTATGTACGACCATGAAGTGGATTTTGTAACCAGGATGCCGGCACCTCTCTACCTGGAAGTCCCTCTGCGATTCAGGTATTTCTATAATGTCCATAAGGAGAAGATCCATGTGGTCGTCTATGGCGGAGCCTCCCTGCTGACCCATTTTTCCACAGGGGTTTATAATCAGGGTTCGGGAGACTTCAGCTACAACTCCCCCACCTCCCCGGTACCGGTCACTGCAACCACATCCTACGAAGCTTCGGGAATAAAGAGTTTCGCCCCTGTTCTGCGCCTGGGAACAGGTCTGGAGTATAAACTTCCTACGGAATTCCCTTTAATAGCCACTCTTTATGTGAACTATATGCAGGGCTATATGGATATGGAAACCATCGAAGTATCCAATTCCATCCCGGAAATCCCACCCCTGTCCACCATCTCATACAATGGATCGGGATGGAGCGTGGACCTGGGAGTGAAGATCCCCTTCCGCCTGGGGGATAGAGGAAAATGTGGAAAGCTTCCGGACAGAGAGAAATAATGAAAGCGGCATCACACTCCATATTGATCCTGTTTATCCTTCTTGCCATTCAACCGGTTCGCCTGGCAGTGGCGCAGGAAAACGTGTACCAGATCGTTGACTTCACTGATCTGCCGCCTGAACTAAAGGTCCACCAGGACTCCTCCTGCACTGTGGAGTTCCATGAGCAATGGAGAGTAAATGCAGCAAATTCTTCAATTTCGAAAAAAGTGAATGGATATGAGGTCTCCTGTGCAAACAGGATCGGAGATATCCTGACAGCAGAAGAATCAGTGCGGTTAAGGGGCATCTCCCCGGTTATCTGGCAACAGAGGCAGACAGCAGACGGTGAACCGATTCATGATGCTGCAACAGGACTCCCGGTATACTATAAACTGAAACTTCAACGGATCGACCTCCGCAATCCATAAGCACAACAAATCATTTAACGGGTTTTTCTATCTTTGAAAAAACCGACATTTCTATGCCCATGGAGGAACTTCATAACATCTATAGAGGAAGAATCAGACAATTCGGTAAGGCTATTCACCGGCAAACAAGACGGATCAACCTCTTTTCCCTGGCAAGGCTTGTTGTCCTCGTGTCACTCATCTGGTTGCTGGTACTTGGAGTCAGGGAGAATGAACTCCTCTACTATTTACTCTCACTCCTGATGCTCATTCTGTTCCTTTCCCTGGTAAGCATATTCAACAAATACAAGGAAGAGAGGGAGCTGCTCCGGCAACTGAAAATGCTCAATGAAAAAGAGCTGGCCTGCCTGGACCACGACTTTCACGATCTTCCCGACGGATCGGAACATGCCGATACCTCACACCCCTGGTCGCACGACCTGGACCTCTTTGGAAAGGGATCGCTGTTCCAGTACCTCAACCGCACCTCCACACAAGAGGGCAACCGGCAACTGGCAGAAATACTCACCACTGAACCTGCCACGGCTGAATCCATAGAACGACGGCAGAAGATTATCGCCGATCTGAAGGATCGGATCGATTTCAGGCAAAATTTCACCGCCACCGGTCACCTGATAAAAGAGAAACCGGGCGACCTGGAGGATATCTCCCGGTGGCTCGGAACCTCCACATACATCAGTAAACACCGATGGCTCTTTTTCATGGCGGTTGGAGTCACTCTCCTCTCCCTTACCCTTGCCATATGGGGGATCTTTGACACCTCCCGCTACTGGCTCCTGCTCTACCTCTTCCTGTTGAACCTGGTAGTGCTCTCTCCCTTCTTTATGCGAACACAGCAATACCAGGCAATCATCTCCAAAAAACATGACCTGCTTGAAGGGTATGCCCGGCTTCTGAAGCAGATTGCCGGTACCTCTTTTAACCATCCTGAACTGCAGACCAGAAGCCTGAAGGCCATGAAGGGGATGCACGAAGTGGCCAGACTTTCAAAGCTGCTACAGATTTTCGACCAGCGGCTCAATATGCTACTCGGGTTTATCTTAAACGGTCTTTTTCTCTTCGACTTTATAATGCTTCACCTGCTGGAGCACTGGAAACGCAGAAACCAGCAGGAGATCATGGAGTGGATCGAAATCGCCGGGTGGAGCGATGCCATGATCAGTCTGTCCGGATTTGCCTGGAACCACCCGGACTATGCCAACCCTGTGATTGATGAAAAGAGTGGGAACCTGGAGTTTGAAGGGTTGGGACATCCACTGATCCCCGATCCGAAAAGAGTATCGAACGATATGATGATCGCCTCAGAAAAAGTGGTGGTGATCACCGGGGCCAATATGGCAGGGAAATCTACTTTCCTGCGTTCCATTGGGGTCAACATGGTCCTGGCCTATACGGGCTCTCCTGTTTGTGCCACACATTTCCGCTGCGGATTTATGGGGCTCCATACCAGTATGCGTACGGCCGATTCACTAAAGGATGAGGAGTCTTACTTCCTGGCGGAGATCAGGAAACTGCAGTTGATTGTGCAGGAGATGGAGAGTGGTAAGCCCATGCTGATCCTGTTGGATGAGGTGCTGAAAGGAACCAATACCACCGATAAGAAACTGGGATCGGTGGGATTGATACGCAAGTCTCTGAAATACCCTGTCCGCTGCTTTATAGCCACCCATGACCTATCGCTGGGGGAGCTTGAAAAGGAGCATACTGGCGATGTGGTCAACTACTGTTTTGAGAGCTATATCAGCGAGATGGAACTAACCTTTGACTACACCATCCGCAAAGGGATCGCAATCAATATGAACGCCTCTTTCCTGATGAAAAAGATGGGAATTGTGGATTAACCCGACCATGACCCTAATGACCGAACAGACCGATCTGCTTGCCCCTTCTGAAACCATCTCCGTCACAGAACGGATCATCACTGGTTTTTCGGATCTGGCCTGGGGCACCCCGCTGCTGGTACTGCTTCTGGGGGGCGGACTCTTCTTTCTGCTCTACTCAAGAATGCTTCCCTTCAGACATTTCCGTCATGCCTTTGCCATTCTGCTGGGCAGGTATGATGACCCCAACGAACCCGGACAAATCAACCACTACCAGGCACTCTCCACTGCGCTGGCTGCCACCGTGGGGATGGGTAACATCACAGGGGTGGCACTGGCCATTACCATGGGCGGACCGGGTGCCATCTTCTGGATGTGGGTGAGTGCATTGCTGGGTGTGACCACCAAGTATTTCACCTGCACCCTGGCCGTGATGTTCAGGGGACGCGACTCCAGCGGGGAGTTGCAGGGAGGACCCATGTATGTAATTGTGGAGGGGCTGGGACGGAACTGGAGACCCCTGGCCCTCTTCTTCTCACTTATGGGGATGATCGGTGTACTGCCCATGTTCCAAGTCAACCAGCTGACCCAGGTGGTCCGGGATGTGGTGCTGATCCCCAATCATGTGGAGGTGGGATTCACCTCCAACCTGCTTTCCGGACTCATTGTGGCGCTCCTGGTAGGTGTGGTGATTTTCGGGGGTATCAAACGGATCGGAAAGGTCACCGGACGGATGGTTCCCATAATGGTTGCCCTCTATGTGGTGTTGGTCCTCTATATCATCTTCTCCAACACGGAAAATATTCTTCCCAGCTTTGCCCTGATTTTCCGTGATGCCTTTACCGCCAATTCAGTACTGGGGGGATCGCTGGGTGCACTGGTCATCACTGGTGTAAGGCGGGCCGCCTTCTCCAACGAGGCAGGCATCGGGACCGCCCCCATGGCACATGGCGCTGCCAAAACCAATGAACCGGTGCGGGAAGGACTTGTGGCCATGCTGGGACCGGTGGTCGACACAATTATTGTCTGCACCATGACTGCCCTGGCTCTGATCATGACCGGTGTCTGGAATGCAGGTGAATCGGACGGGATCACCATGACCGCCGATGCTTTTGAGCAAGCCATGCCCGGAATAGGCGCCTATCTGCTCACCATTTGTGTAGCTGTCTTCTCGCTCTCCACCATGCTCTCCTTCCCCTACTACGGTACCAAATGCTTCTCCTTTATATTCGGAGCAAAACAGAGCTATATCTACAAGTGGTTCTACCTGGTCACCATCCCCCTGGGTGCCACTGCCACCCTGGGCACCGTGGTGGGCATCTTTGACGGTGCCTACGCCCTGATGGCCTTCCCCACTATGATTTCAGCCCTGCTACTCTCTCCCCATGTGGTCAGGGCTTCCAAAGACTATTTTAACCGTTTAAAAAGCAATCCGAACCATGAAAAAGAATAAAACATGGTTAAGAGATTATAAGATTGTCCTGCTCTTCACCCTGGCCAAACTTGTGGTGCACCTGGTAACAGCCACCAACTATGGCTTTCATCGGGATGCATACCTCTATATGGCACAATCGAAACACCTCGACTGGGGCTTCTTCAGCACTCCTCCGCTGGTGGCATTTGTGACACGAATACACACCATGTTATGGGGTGATAGCCTGCTTGCCGTCAGACTGTTGCCGGCACTGATCGGGGCAGCCTCTATCTTTATGGCCGGATGGCTGATCAAACAGCTGAAAGGGGGAGTCATGGCCCAGGTGATCGGACTCACCGCCATCTTCCTGTCACCCGCCTTTCTCAGAACCTCTTCACTGCTCCAGCCGGTGGTCTTTAACCACCTTTTCTGGCTGCTGGCAGCACCAGCACAACTGGCCGGTTCATCCGGAATAAAGGTGAATGATCATCACTCTAACGGACCAGCTTCTTAATGGCCCGCTGAAACTGCCTGAAGGAGGTGGGCCTGGCCAGGATGGTCCGCTCACTATCC
>DAOWNM010000205.1 GCA_030642565.1 Bacteroidota bacterium
ATCACCATGGGAATCCTGATCTCCTACCTGGTCAACTTTGCACTGCACGATGTAGAGAATAACTGGCGGTGGATGTTTGCCACCGGACTGCTTCCATCCATTGTATTCTTCGTGGGTCTGATCTTTATCCCGGAGAGTCCCCGCTGGCTGGTAAAAGCGGGCTTCAAAGAGAAGGCCCGGGTGGTGCTGGAGAGGATCGGGGGAGTAGCATTCGCAGGATCGGAAATCTCTGAAATTGAGAAGAGTCTGAAGGATACCGGCAGGGAATCCGGTTTGAGGGCCCTTTTTTCCCGGCGCTACCGGAAAGTGATTATCCTGGGACTCCTGCTTTCGGTGTTTGTTCAGATCACCGGGATCAATACGGTGGTCGACTATGCACCCAAAATTTTGATTGCAGCGGGACTGGAGATACGGAATGCATTGCTGCAGACATCACTGATTGGTCTGGTCAATTTTGGCTTTACCTTTTTCGCGGTTTGGTTGATTGACCGGCTGGGCCGGAGGACCTTCTATATCATCGGATCATCGGGCATGGCTGTGACACTGCTGATGCTGGCTGCAGCCTTTCACTTTGAGATGAATCCGATCTTTACCACCATCTGTATCATGCTCTTTATTGCCTTCTTTGCCTCCTGTATAGGTCCCGCTTTCTGGACCCTGGTAGCAGAGATGTTCCCCAACCGGATCAGGGGACAGGCTGTTGCCCTGGCCTCCTTTACCCAGTGGGTATTCAACTTCCTGGTGGTGCTGCTCTTCCCCTATGTACTCGATGCACTGGGTGGTTCAGTTACCTTCCTGTTTCTGGCAGCGATGTCGGCGATTCAGCTGCTGATTGCCTGGTTCTTTATCAAGGAGACCAAGGGTAAATCGCTTGAAGAGATTGAATCGCTATGGGATTAAAGACAATCCCTTAGAAGTCGGTATCTGCCTCTGTGAGATCGAGCTCCTTGATCCAGATATTGCGATAGAGTACGGAATAACCCTCGGCCTGCAGTTTGATACCGCCTGGGCTGTCAGTGATTCCTTTACCGTCGTCATTGCCGCCGTCGATCCCGGAGTTAGCACCACCCCACACCTGGTTGATTCCGATATTGGAATAAACCTTGATCCCATTAAAATAGTTGGAGACCAGCGCCTTTTCACTGCGCTTACCATCCTCAAATCGGGCAGCTCTAAAGACTATATCATAGGAGTTCCATTTCCCTACCCCATTATAGGCGTAATAGGGAGAGTCGATCTCATTGATTACAGCAGCCATTCCGTGCTGGGTCGAATCGTCATCCAGAATCTGGATCTCATAACGGTTCTGCAGGTAGACACCCGAGTTGCCTCCCTCCTGTTCAATCAGAAACTCCACATGGATCCGGAAATCACGGTACTCCTTTTTGGTGACAATATCGGCCGATCCATATTTGTGGTCCACCACAGCAGGATCATCACTGCTCATGACCGAACCTTTATCCACAGGATCATTTACAATCTCCCATTTAATGGGCATCTCGGCCGCAAACCTGGGACCCTCCCAGTAGATCCAGTTCTCATGGAGTGATTCAGCAGTTCCGTCAAAAAGTACCTCTGCTCCGGTAGGAGCTGTGGCACCCAACCCTGTGGTATTCTGACTGTAAACATTCATTAACATGAAAGACAAAACAATGGTCGCAATAGAAATAACTTTCATAATAATATGATTTAAAGTATTGTGTTATTGTTGTTTATAAGCTTTTCGTGATTCCTCTACCTTCCAATATCATCGGGCAGTCCCTTGTAGTGACGAAATCCCTCCATGGGTTTACCGTCCCTCTCTTGATGGATCCACCCGCGTAGCATCTCTTTCACTGCCTTCTCCTCCTCGGGCGACATTTCCGGGCCCTTGTAATCGGACCATCCTGAACTGAACTGACTCACATATTTGGTGAGAGCTTCCACCTTCCGCTCCTCCCATTCGGAGATATCCACCCAGGTATTGACATCCTCTTCGGCAGAATCATAGAGCATATATTCCGGTATGGTATGTGCTTCCAACCCCTCAACGGTAATCTGTCCCTGGAACATCAGGGGCCACATGGCTGCCCGGGCTGCATCGGCCGACAGATAAGATGAAGCCCTGTGATCGGCTTTGTGCCAGCGTTGCGACCCCTTGCCAGGATCGAAGGAAAAAAGTACATCAGGCTGGATCTTGCGGATCAACCGCACCAGTTTGGCAACCACCTCTTTTTTATCCTCATACTCCAACATGCCATCGTCATACCCAAAGTTGATATAGTGGTCGGTTGGTATTCCCATGGTGGCAAGGGCGGCCTGCTCCTCCTGCTTCCGGATCAGAGCCAGGTCCATCATCCCCAGATCGGGGTCCTGAGTCCCCACGTTTCCTGTGGTAAGCATGGCAATATAGACCTCATTGCCATTGGCATTCAACATACCCAGTGTTCCCATGGAGTAGGAGTCGTCATCGGGATGTGCACCTATTAGCAAAATGGTTTTCCCTTTCCACTGCTCAACCGGGAGCTCAGGCTGTGCCATGGCCAGCATTGAAACGGAGAGCATGATTGCTGCAATTAAAATGGTTCGCATATGTGTAGTTTTAGTAAGTAAATCAGATAACAAGGTAACAATTACCTTATTCAAAATCAATCATCGCCTTCATCACCCCATCTTTATAACCGGCAACTAGGTCAAATGCCTCCTTTGTATCCTTAAAGTCAAATCGGTGAGTGACCATCTCAGATACTGAGATCTCTCCGTCAGCCATCATATCCAGTGCCGATTGCACCGCTTCATTCTGCCTTCTCACATTCTGAATACAAAGCTCCTTGTGCCGGGATTTATCCACAGGGAGCGACCACCTGTCAAACTCCGGGATCCCGATGATCATCAGTTTTCCACCGGGTTTCAGCAGGTCCACGGCATTGTCGATGGCATCCTGCTGTCCGCAGCATTCAAACACTACATCCAACAGTTCCGGTACTCTGTTTGTGATTTTTTCCACCACATCTTCGCGATCAGGATTGGCTGTCAACAGAGCACCACTCTTTTCGGCAATCTTCAGCCGTTCATCAATCTTATCGGTTACAAATAACTCTGCTGCCCCCATGGCCAGCGCTGGCAGCAATACACTCATTCCAATGGGACCGAACCCCAGAATCCCAACCTTTGCCCCCTCCATGGGAATCGATTGCTTCACGGCATAGAGACCAATGGCCAGGGGTTCCGAAATGGCAGCTTCATCAAAAGTCATCTGGTCTGGTATCTTAAAACAACTGGCCTCAGGCATTACAATAAATTCTGACAGAGCACCTTCGGCCTGACCGGGACAACCCAGGAAACGCAGTTTACGGCAGGTATGTGGCCGACCCACTTTGCACTGGTCGCACTCCCCGCAGGGCATGGCTGGCTCAATGGCTATTCGGTCGCCCGGCTTCACCAGGGTCACCCCTTCACCAACGGCTTCTACCTCTCCGGCACCTTCATGTCCCACAGTAAAAGGGTATTTGACCACCTGGCTGCCGATCTTCCCTGACAGATAATAATGGATATCGGATCCGCATACGCCCAGGACTTGCATTTTGATCCGCACATCCCGCTCGTTCAGAATGGCCGGGGTGGGGACCTCCTTCATTTCCATCTGGCGAATACCTGTTAGCATCATTGCTTTCATTATCTTGGTGTTTTATGAGAAGAGATAAAAGTAACCAAAAATGAAAGCGCTTTTTATCGGAGGGACAGGAAATATATCCAATGCATGTTCACAGCATGCACTTGCCAGAGGTTTTAACCTCTCTATTCTGAGCAGGGGTATACGATCCCGAAGCGAATTGAGTGATGCAACATTTATCACGGCTGATATCAATAATGCCCGACAAATTAAAGAGCAGCTCAGGGGAGAGAGGTTTGATGTGGTGGTAAACTTTATTGCATATTCTCCTGCGGAGGTTGAACGGGATATACAACTGTTTTCAGAAAACTGTGATCAGTACATTTTTATCAGTTCAGCCTCTGCCTATCAGAAACCTCCCTCCCATCCGGTTATTACCGAGTCGACACCTCTATCTAATCCTTACTGGGACTACTCCCGGAATAAAATTGCCTGTGAGGAGCTCCTTATGAAGGCATACCGTGAAAGAGGATTTCCTGTAACCATTGTGAGGCCCTCCCATACCTATGAGACCGTGATCCCTGTTGCCATTGGCAGCTGGGAGGATTTTACCATTATTGACCGGATGAGAAAAGGGGGGACGGTGATCATTCACGGGGATGGTACATCGCTGTGGACCATTACACATTCACAAGATTTTGCAAAGGGATTTGTGGGTTTGATGGGCAATCAGCAATCCATTGGACACAGTTTCCACATCACATCAGATGAGCTCCTTAACTGGAACCAGATTTACCAGGCTGTAGCAGAAGCAGCTGGAGCCGATCTGAAAGCGGTACATATTTCATCGGATTTTATATGCAGAGAAGCCGATAAAATAGGACAGGAGTGGATGCGGGGAAACCTGATGGGTGATAAGGCCAACAGTGCCATTTTCGACAATACAAAAATAAAGAGGTTTGTTCCGGGATATATAGCCACCATTCCGTTCAGGGAAGGAATCAAAAGAACTGTGGAGTGGTTTGACGCCCATCCTGACAGGATCAGGATTGAGGATGAGAACAACAGGCTAATGGATGCCATCCTGACCGCCTACGGCAGTTGAAGACTATTTTGATCGGGGATGAAAACTGATAATGGCTTCACGAAGATACTCTCTGTCCAGGTGGGTATAGATTTCGGTGGTGGTGATCGATTCGTGTCCAAGCATCTCCTGAACGGCCCGAAGATCGGCCCCGCCTTCAACAAGGTGGGTGGCAAAGGAGTGTCTGAAAGTGTGGGGGCTCACTGTTTTCTGAATACCGGCATCCCTGGCCAGCTCCTTGATAATGGTGAATACCATGTTCCGGGTGAGCATCCTTCCCCTGCGATTCAGGAAAAGAACATCTTCGTATCCAGGTTGTATGGATAGGGAATTCCGATCGGGCAGGTAAAGATCGATCTCTCTGAGTGCACGTGGGCTAAAGGGTACCAGCCGCTCCTTATCCCCTTTTCCAATGACCCGGATAAATCCTTCGGCCCTGAAGATTCCCGAAATCTGCAATCCCACCAATTCTGTTACGCGGAGACCACAGCTATAAAGGGTCTCCAGCATCGCCTTGTTCCGGCG
>DAOWNM010000309.1 GCA_030642565.1 Bacteroidota bacterium
ACCGGCGGACTGCTGGTCTCGGTGCTGATCTTCCTGATGCCCCACCTGTTCGGGGAGGGTTATACCACCCTGCGCACCCTGCTCACGGGCCACTCGGCCGAACTCTTTAATGGTACCCTCTTTGAAGGGATCATCGGGAACAACGCTTTCTTTATCATTGTCTTCTTCCTGCTGCTGATCGTCTTCAAGGTGATTGCCATGGCACTGACCACCGGGAGCGGTGGCGTGGGGGGCGTCTTTGCCCCTGCCCTTTTCGTGGGTGGCATGAGCGGCGCCACCCTGGCCCACGCTGTCAATTTGCTGACCCCTGCAAACATCTCCGTGAACAACTTCTCGCTGGTGGGCATGGCAGGCGTAATGGCAGGTGTGATGCACGCCCCCCTGACCGCCATCTTCCTGATTGCCGACATCACCGGGGGATACGACCTGTTTATCCCCCTGATTGTCACCGCCACCCTCGCTTATGTAACCATCCTCGCTTTCGAGAAACAGTCGATCTACACCATGCGGCTGGCCGAGCGGGGCGAGCTGATGACCCACCACAAGGACAAAAACATACTCTCCATGCTTACCGTGGAGGATGTGCTGGAGAAAGACTTCAAGAAAATAAAGGCCGACGACAAACTGGGCAACCTGGTAAAGGCAATCTCCAAATCGAAACGGAACATCTTCCCGGTACTCAACGAGGAGAAAGAGCTGGTGGGAGTGATTAATCTGGACGACATCCGCGATATCATCTTCAACACCGAACTGTACGATAAGGTGGATATCTCCGAACTGATGCATACGCCTCCGGCCATCATCGATCAGCACGAGAATATGGCCAAGGTTCTGGAGACCTTCGAAGAGACCGGGGCCTGGAACCTCCCGGTTACCGACAACGGCAGATACAGGGGCTTTATCTCCCATTCCAGGATCTTCTCCTCCTACCGCAAACTACTGAAGGAGTTTTCGGATGATTAACATTCTCATATTCCAGGAATATTCTATGGTCCTGTGATCGTTGATGAGATTCAGCGAATTCCTGCACTACTTAACGAAATCCACTGGCTCATTGCCAATCATTTTCTAAAACGCAAATCGATTGCCTTTGGCAGTGAGACTTTTGGGCACACATTTGAACATTTCATCTACCATGAACTCTATTCGCATAGTAAATATTCAGGGCTGGGCTTACCCCATCAGCTACTGGAGAACAGCATCACAACTGGAAGTAGATTTCACACTTGGAGATCATGAAGTAACCATTGAGAAAACTCATCCTTGTGAGCAACGACCCCTTACTCAGACAGACGGATCAAATTAGCCTCATGCCATGGAACATTTTTCTGGACAAACTATGGGCAGGAGAGATTATCTCATAAACACTTAATACGATTTCGGCAAGTAAGTTGAATTGAACTCAAATGCGGACCCGTGAAACCCTCATTCAGCAGTATGGAGGGATTTTTTCTATTAAAGTCAGCCAAAAGTGTCGATTTTTTGCAGTTTTGGCTGGATTAAAACATTTTAAAGCCAGCCAAATGTGCCGAATTGGAGTAACCATGGATGCGTTGTTTGAGCCGGTCAGTTCCTGAGAGATATATACAACACAGGTAGCTTTATAGATGGATAAGAAGTGCTGTCTTAGATAAGAGATTCCGGAATGACCTTCAGAGGCTGAAGGCCATCCACTCCCAAACCGGAACAATATTGATTGTTTTTCCATCCTTTTCCAATTCATCCTTTTGCTTAAAGGTGAAAATAAAGCCTTCGGATAAACCCAGCTCGTTTAAAGCCTCAGCCAGTCCGCTTACCTCGCGGGAGAGGTTATCGGCATTTAGATCGTAACAGACCTGGACTGCCATTTCAACTTTTTTACCAGTTGCAACAATAAAATCGCATTCTCCTTTTTGCCGGTAGTAGAAAATTTCTTTCCCCAACCTTTTGAAATGTATAAAAACAAGGTTTTCCAACAGTCTGCCCTGGTCTTTCGAGAAGGACATGGAGAGAATGCCAATTAACCCTGTATCGATACCGTATATCTTCTTTGGATTTTTTGCCTGTTGTTTTAACGAATAACTAAAACGTGGTACGGTAAAGAACAGGTATGCATCCTCAAAATAGGAAATATATGAAGCAACGGTGTTACTGGAACCCAGTTCAAAGGCTTTAGACAGATTGTTAAATGAGAACTCCTTCCCGATGTTGGTTGCTAAATAGACACCAAGTTCTCTTACAATTTCCGGGTTACGTAAACTGTGCCTTACAACAATGTCGCGATAAATCAAATCGTTATATAAATACAGTAATACATCCCTGTTTTTAGTATTGAGGAATTCAGGCATTCCCCCTGACTGAAAATAGCCTGAAAATGATTCTACCCCGGCGTTTAAATTAAAATGGGCAAGATATTCCAGGTAGGAAAACGGGAAGACCTCAAGAGAAATCTGCCGTCCGGTTAAGCTTGTGCCCAATTCTTTGCTCAGTATTTTTGCATTCGACCCGGTAACAATTACTTTCTGCTTTTTATCATGCAACACCCGGACGTACCTCTCCCAGCCATCCACATTTTGGATTTCATCGAAAAAGAACAGTTCCGAACTACTAGCCCTCCCAAATATCTTCTCCAGTTTAAAAAAATCATTTACCCCGAAAGTCGATAAGCGTGGATCTTCAAAATTCAAATAGTTAAAAAGAGGATATTTCCTGGCTATTTGTAGCAATACCGTACTCTTTCCACATCTTCTTATTCCGGTCAATATTCTGACATGATGATCTGTTAACCCCACTTTATCAGTTACTTCCCTGGGTGTTCCTTCCTGTATTTCACGTATGGATTCTGTCTGATATTCCAGCACCTCCTCTATTTCCGACTCTAACATCACGTTTGCTTTCTTTCAAAGATAGGCTATTTGCATTAGTAATGCAAACTTGTTCTCATTATTAATGCAAACGCGTTTAATAATTTTCATGGCTGCTCTCCCAAATGTGATATGAGCGAGCCGGCCGCTTCATCCATCTGTGGCATATGCTTTACCTGCACAGGTGTACACCAGGCCTCTTTCAGCGCTCCCTGCACCAGGCCAAAAAGAAGATTTGAGCGAATCTCGATCTTCTCCGGCCTGTATCCCAGTTTCCCTATCTCTTCCAGCAATCTCTGTGGAACCGATTCATACATGGAGTGCAGGTCGGGTTGCGGTGTAAGCATGTCCA
>DAOWNM010000085.1 GCA_030642565.1 Bacteroidota bacterium
ATTATGAAAAAAATACTGAAGATTATCGGTTGGACACTCCTTGTCCTGCTCACGGCCATTGCCATAACCTGGTTTGGATTTCTAAAACCGAAACCCCCTCCCATCTCTGCGGAGGACCGTGCCGCTATTAACCTGATGCCCCTTCCAGCTGAACTGAAGCTGGGGAACGGAGTATTTCTTCTGAACGAAGAGCTGGCCCATGATTTTTCGCACCTCTCAACTCTCAGACTTGATCGGGCGGTAAAAAGGTTCTATAAAAAACTCTCCGGACAGACGGGGATGGAACTTGGACAGGGGAGTGATAAGGTACTGATCCTTGAATGTATCGGAAGTGAAAAACTGTATCCATCTTTGGGTGACGATGAATCCTATACCATCACGGTATCAGAAAAAAAGATAGCAATAAAGGCTCCGGAGGAGACCGGCATAATCTATGCGCTGGAATCATTACTTCAGCTGGCCAGACAGGAAGAGGGAAGGTGGGTGATCCCTGTGCTCTCCATGGATGACCAACCCAGGTACCCCTGGCGTGGTGTGATGATCGATGCCTGCAGACACTGGATTCCCAAAGAGGTGATTCTTCGTAACCTGGAAGCCATGGCGACAACGAAGATGAATGTTTTTCACTGGCACTTGACCGAGAGTCAGGCGTTCAGGATAGAATCCTTACTGTTTCCCAGATTGCATACTCTGGGTTCTAACGGTGACTATTACACGCAGGATGATATCCGTGAAGTGCTGGGGTACGCTGCTGACCGGGGGATCAGGGTGGTTCCGGAGTTTGACATTCCAGGTCATTCTGCTGCCTGGTTTGTTGGTCATCCTGAACTTGCCAGTGGTCCCGGACCATATCAGCTTGACACAGGTATAATGAGCATTCAACCAGCGATGGATCCTACCCGGGAGGAGGTGTATGAATTCCTTGATCAATTTTTTGGCGAAATGGCCGGGCTATTTCCAGATGAATGTTTGCACATTGGCGGGGATGAAGTAGTTCCCACCCAGTGGAATGAGAATCCGGATATCCAAAGGTATATGAAAGTGCATGGGTTGGAAGACCCGCATGCTCTGCAGGCCCATTTTAATATACGTATACAAAAAATTGTGGCAAGCCATGGCAAAATAATGTTGGGCTGGGACGAAATACTGCACCCCGATCTTCCCAGAGAGGGTATAGCGGTGCAAACCTGGCGTGACCATGGTTCTCTGTGGGAATCGGCCCGCCTGGGAAACAGAGCAATTCTGTCGGCAGGATATTACCTGGACCATAAACAGCCGGCTTCATACCACTACAACATCGATCCCACAGTCATTTCCGGGGCTGTTGATATTGAGATCGACTCAAGCAACTGGAAAGGATGGGAATGCGTTCTAAGTGTAGCAGATATGTCGATGGACGGCGCACTCTATCTGTTCGGTGAGGGAGAAACGTTGAGGGGTATTTTAAGTTTCATGGGTGGCTCCATGGGATTTACCGAAGTGACTGCAGAAGATAATCATATCTCATTTGTCGTTGAATCGTCCATGGGAAAACTTGAATTTGAAATTGTACTGGAAGGGGATTCAATTTCCGGTTCTTCCAAAATATCAGTTTTTAATCTGATGCTCAATGGCCATCGTTCCGGAGGAACCGATATGGCAGAGGGTACTCCTTTGCCTGAATTCAAAAAGATTGAACCACTCACCCCCGAACAGGAAACCAACCTGGTGGGAGGAGAAGCATGTATGTGGTCCGAAATGGTAGATAGCCTCACCATCGAATCAAGGATCTGGCCACGAGCAGCAGCTGTTGCAGAGAAATTGTGGAGTCCAAAAGTGTTAACCGATGATGTGGCAGATATGTACCGGAGACTTATGGTGTTGGACAATCAATTGGAGAAGCTGGGGCTGAAGCACAAAAGCTACAGAAATACCCTTTTGGCCGACATGGTATCTGAACTCTACCTGGCGCCCTTGAAAGTGCTAACAGATCTGCTTCAAGAAGATAAGATGTTTGCCCGGATGGCCATTTACGAACCTCAGTACTATACCACCACCCCACTGAACAGAGTGGTGGATGTGGCACTACCTGAGAGTTATGAGGCCTACCGTTTTGGACAGGATGTGGATCTCTGGATCGATTCGGAAGATGCAGCGGCCCGTGAACGTTTGATTACCATGCTGGAGTGCTGGTCGGCCAACCATAAACAACTGGAGCCGGCCTTTGAAGGTAACGAAAGGTTGCTGGAAGTGAAGCCCCATTCAGAACATCTTTCCAAACTTGCCCATGTGGCTCTTGTGGCCCTCTCCGATCCGGCTGGCCTGAGCGGGAAGGAAGAAGAATTGAGAGAGCTTTACGCTATGTCTTCCGGGTCCTGTGGCGCCACCAATCTACCTATCACCAAACATGTTCAAAAGCTGGTTGAATCTGCAACAAAGAATTAGATATCTTTGAATTGAAGATCGAAAAGAAGAGAGACCGAACATGAGCCAGACCATACTTGAGTTGTTGAATGACCTGTTTCACAGGTGGTGCGGTGAGAATATTATATCCATCAACAAACTGCCCACCTCCGGCTCCCCCAGGGAGTATTACCGGATCACCGGAACAGAAAGCACCGCCATCGGTGCCATCAACCTGGACCGGGAAGAGAATGAGGCCTTTATTGAATTCAGCAAACATTTTCATGCCAGTGGACTGGCCGTTCCGGAAATATACCTGGTCGACCTGGATCACCACACATACCTGCAGGAGGACCTGGGCGATATCACCTTGTTCGATCACCTGTTCAGTGTCAGAGACAACGGGAATTTCCCTCAAGCGTTGACTGAAGTATACAAGGAGGTGCTTACCGAACTTCAGAAGTTTCAGATCGCCGGGGCAAAAAACTTCGACTACTCGGTCTGTTATCCGCGTTCCAGCTTCGACCGTCAGAGTATGCAGTGGGACCTCAGCTATTTCAAGTACTATTTTCTCAAACTGGCCGGAATCCCTTTTAACGAGCAGCTGCTGGAGAACGACTACAGCACCCTGATCGATTTTCTGCTCGCCCAGGATACGGACTACTTTCTCTATCGCGATTTTCAGTCGAGGAACGTGATGCTGCGCGACGGGAAACCGTACTTTATCGATTACCAGGGAGGCAGGAAAGGAGCACTGCAGTACGATGTGGCCTCACTGCTATATGACTCTAAAGCCGATATCCCACCGGCAGTCCGCGAAGAGCTTTTGGAGCACTATATCACCGGCCTGGCTAATTATCCTTCGGTCGATAGAGAGAAATTCAGGGAATCCTACTATTCCTATGTGCTGATTCGTATTATGCAGGCCATGGGAGCGTATGGATTCAGGGGATTCTATGAAAAAAAGACCCACTTTCTGCAAAGTATTCCCTATGCCCTGAACGACCTGCGATGGATCCTCAACAATGTGAAATTCTCCATTGAGATCCCTACCCTGCTCAAGGTATTTAAGGAGCTGTTGGAAGCTCCGAAGCTCAAGAGGTTCAAGGACAAGGAGGGTAGAAAATCGGCTCTGAAGGTTGCCATCAATAGCTTCAGCTATAAACATGGCATCCCCGATGATCCCCACGGACATGGTGGGGGGTATGTATTTGACTGCCGCGTTATAACCAATCCGGGCCGGTTGGAACAGTACAAAGAGATGAACGGCAAGCATAAGCCGGTAATCGAGTTCCTCGACCACGATGCCGATGCAAATGAGTTTCTAAGCAATACCTTTTCACTGGTCGATATGTCGATTGACAATTACGAGGAGCGAAGCTTCTCCCACCTGTTGGTAAGTTTTGGCTGTACCGGTGGTCAGCACCGCTCGGTCTACTGCGCCGAACGTCTGGCCGAACACCTGCGCGAAAGCCAGAGTGTGAGGATCACCCTCTGGCACCGGGAGCTGGATTAAAGACTCATATTAAAACAGACACTATTCTTTTACCTGAAACAGGTATGTTCCGCTTTCAACCGAAAACACTATATACCCATCCGTCACCTCATTGAATGTGACACCTGTTGCCTGATCCGTACTTACGCCACCTTCCGTAATCTGTGAAGGATCTATTGCCGGCACATATACTGTTGCGTGACAGCTGACCGGAACAGTGACCTCCATAATGAAGGCTCCCTCCTCATTTCGCCAAGTGATGCCTCCCTCGCCATAAGGGGTGTTGTTGTTATAAGTGACATACTCCAGCTCTTTTACAGGCTGTGGACGAAAAATGATATGCCGGTAGCCCGGCTTCCAGGGATCGGCCTTCATGCCGGCCAGGTTCCGGTAAAACCACACCAGTCCGCCCCCGAACATGGGATGGTTATGGGAACCTTTCTCGTTCCAGTTTTCACGTGTGGTGGTAGAACCCAGTTCAATCCAGTGGCCAAAGGAGGGCTCTGTTCGTTTATTCATAGCTTCAAAGGCCAACTCATTTAATCCATTGTCGGCCAGCACTTCAAAAAAGAAGCGGGTACCGATAATCCCGGTATCGAGGTGACCTCCACTCTTCAGGATTCCAGCCTTCAAGGCAGCTACCACCTGTTCATACTGTTCCGCGGGAACCCCCATTTTCAGGGCCAGGATGTTTCCACCAGCATCGCCATACGATCCTGCCGTTTTATCATAAAACCGTTTCTGAAATGCCTTTTGAGTGCGATCGGCCAGCGATCTGTACTCCACCACTTCATCTTCGATGCCCAGGACCCTGGCTGCTTTGGAGGTGATATCGGCACAATACCAGAGAACAAAAGTGTGCACCATCTCATCGGGGATCAACTCCCCTGGCGGTAACCACTCTCCCAGGTTGTACCATTTCACTATGGAGCCATCATTACCGGTCCGTTGCGAATGCATGATTCCGTCTTCGCCGGTCCATGTGAGTATATACCGCAGGTAGCCTTTCATAGCCTGGTAGTTATCCTCCAGCATATCCCTTGAACCATACTGTACATAGTACTCCCACGGCATCACACAGATGGCTGCTCCCCAAGCCGGTCCGCCCCCGCAACCCGGTTGCCACGGGGCACCATTAGGCACATAACCGGTCTCCTGAATCTGCGCTCCGCGCATATCCCCGATCCACTTCTGGTAGAAGTTCTTCGCATCATAATTGTGCAGTACCGTGTTGCAGGCGATCTGTCCGTCGCCCGTATAGCCCGACCGTTCGCGATGCGGACAATCACTGGCAAGTCCGCCGTGCATATTGTCTATCTGACTCCGGCGCCATATCCTGTTGATTCCGTTAAACAGTTCATTGGAGGTCTGAAAGGTGGCACTGGGTTCGATCCATGTGTTGACCGCCTCTGCTGTAAGCTGTTCCGGCTTCAACTCTCCTGGCCAGTTGTTAATCTCCACCCCACTGAATACAAACCAGCTAAACCTTGGCGCGTAGGATTCGGGTTCCCCACCCCTGAAAATATAACTGTTGTTGCCTGAATAGAGATTGGCACGGGGCGTTATTTCAACTTTGTGTCCGCGGGGAGCCTCCACATTGTTGAGCCTGACCCATCCCGAGATCTCAACACCAAAATCGACAAAATAGTGTCCCTCTCCAAGCCTCTCTATTGAGAGCGGCTCCAGCCGTTCGGTTACTCTGTCGGGATAAGCCGTATGTGCCACCAGTTCTCCACCGGGTGAACGCGTTATGGATGCCGCTTCCCATCGCGAATCATCAAAACCGGGCATGCACCACCCCGGTTGCTCCTCCCTGGCATCATAATCCTCGCCATAATAGACCATGTTCATCAGGATGGGACTCCTCGATGCGGTCCAGGTGGCATCACTTACAATCAGATCTTCCGTTCCGTCTGTATAGGTAACGTGCAGTTGACAGAGGAACCTGGGAGTGCCATAGCCTTCGGTCCAGAATTTGGCCGGATTGTAGAATCCGTTCCCAACGATGCTTCCAAGGGTATTATCTCCCGGGTTCAGTCGATCCTTCACATCATAGGCCATATACATCACCCTGTAATCGGTGAACTCATCGGGCAGGGCGATCAGGGCATTCATCAGTTTGGGTCTTTTTCCATAGTTGGTCTGGTTGGGTACCAGCACATCATCGCTCACTTTTACTCCATTGAGCCACAACTCAAAATAGCCCAGTCCGGTTACAAAAGCCACCGCACTTTCAACCTCTTTTCCCACCTGGAAATCTTTCCTGAACATGGGAGCCGGGGGACCCAAATCCTCTGGCTCAAAATCTGGCCTTTCAGGCCTGGGAAGCGGATCCTCTCCCTGCCAGGGAGCCCCGATCCACACCGCCTTCCACTCATCAGGATCCAGCAGGCCCATCCGCCACATTCCTGCTTCGCTCCAGTCAGAAATCATACCATCGCGGTCCCACACCCTTACCTGCCACCAACACTCCTGTCTTGATTCCAATGGTTTGCCCCTGTATTTGACACGGGTCGACTGGTTCGAGAGTTGTTTATCACTATCCCATAGATCGGGTTGCTCCAGTTGCTCCTTCGAACTGGCCACCCGCAACTGCCAGGCTGTTTGCATCTGTCCGCGTTCACCCTCCGGTGCCATATTGACCCACGATAACCGGGGGTCTGCTTTATCCACCACGGATGGATTTTCCAGGTATTCGCAGGTAAGCTGACCGGGGACCAGGGGTCCCTGATTCAATGAATTATCAGAGGCACAACCTACCAGAAGGCCCGACAAACACAATACAATAAGTTGTTTCATAGTGTTCAAATTAGTAAAATCTTCGTTATCTTCACTGGAACCATCAAAAAAAGGTAGCTCCCTGGTCACCCTGTTGCGGCGCAAACCGGAGAACAATTAATGCTATCCAATGTTATGAAATAATAATTTTGGAGTGTTTTTTATTAATTTCGTCCCATAATTTTAATTGATCAACCTGAAAATTATGAAAAAACTATTTCTTGCTTCTATTATCGCTCTTTTCTCTTTAGGCCTGTTTGCACAGGACAGCGGATTTGGTATCGGTGCTATTTTTGGAGAGCCTACAGGGCTGAGTGCCAAGATGTGGACCAGTGAGAAAACCGCCATTGACGGGGCTGTTGCATGGTCCTTTGCAGGTAACGGATTTCTCCATATGCATGCTGACCTCCTTATTCACAATTTTGATCTTATCAGTGTAAGTGAAGGGAAGCTTCCTCTCTATTTTGGTCTTGGTGCCTTTGTTACCTTTGCTTCTGACCTGGGACTGGGTGTACGTATACCCATAGGCCTTGCATACCAGTTTGAGGGGGCTCCTTTGGAAATCTTTGCAGAGATTGCACCCGGGTTAAGCCTGCTCCCCGGTACCGATTTCTATATTGGAGGAGGTATCGGTATACGCTACTACTTTAAATAGCACACCTCAACAAAAGAGACGATTCTATATTAATATAGTATCTTTATTCCTCTTAACAAGTCAAACTGAATTTTCATGAAAAGATTATTTATAGTCTTCGTATGGGTGGCCGCGCTGGCTCTCTCTTCCTGTTCGAAAAAGTCGCCCGAATTTGTTAATAGTATACCAGATGATGCCATTGCTGTGCTCTCGCTGCATCCCATGCAGATTCACACAAAAAGTAAGATCAACTCTTTTGCCTCCATCAAGGAGAAGGTGAAAGATGAACTCTGGGGTCAAATCCTTGATAACCCGCTAAGTACAGGGCTAATGGTAAATGAGTATGCCTATGTTTTCGTCAAAATGGAGGAGACAGCCCCCATCATAGGTGTGGTAGCCGGAATGAAAGATCTGAAGAAATTCGAAACCACCCTCTCCAAAATCAAAGAGGATATCAGTGAAGAGTTTCAGACCAATGAGGTGTACACCTGGATACAACAGGACAATAAAAGCATGATTGCCTGGAACAACAAGCAGATGATTGTACTGGCCTCACCCGATCATGATGAATTTGAAACTTCTTACTTCACCGGGACACTCGATAAGATGTTCAGTCCGGTGAAAGAGGAGTCCATCACCAGCCTGGTCGATTTCAAAGATTTCCTTGGAAAGATGAAGGACCTTAATATCTGGGTATCTTCCAATGAAATGTTCGATATCCTGGAAAAAATGGTTGATAATGATATACCTGATTTCCCGGTTGCCCTCTACCATAATTATGCGCAGATCTACATCGATTTTATAAATGGTGAGATGAATATTAACGGGGAGACCCACTTCAGCGAAGAGGTGGAAAAAAATATCGAGGAGTTCCTTGTAATGAAACCCGCCCTCAACCAGGATATGCTGAACCTGGCTCCGGGAGGCAACCTGTTACTGGCTGTTGCGGGGTCCATAGATCTGGCGAAAGCACAACAGATGATAGAGAAATTCGCGCCCCCGAAACTTGACACCGTTAGTACAAAGGTTGAAATGGCCATCGGAATGGAGATTAAAGATCTGTTGGATGCCATTTCCGGCGATTTTACCATTGCCATAAACGGTATTGAAGGAGAAGCCATGATTCCGCTGGAAGTTTTCCTTGGAATCGGAGTGAATGACAATACTTTGCAGGAAAAACTGATGGAGACGGTCCAGGGAATGGCTCCGGTTGAAGAGGAGGGTGATTTCTTTATTATTAACATCCAGGGTAATGAAATCTACAGTGGCATCATCAACGATGTACTGGTGGTTACCAATGTAAAAGGGTATAAAGATGCTATCAGGGGAGGAACCTATGAAAAACCGCTGACAAGCTCCATGTTTGGTGATTTTGCAGATGGATCGCTTGGCATGTTTGTTAATCTCGATCTGGC
Source organism: Bacteroidota bacterium (assembly GCA_030642565.1). Classification (GTDB taxonomy): domain Bacteria; phylum Bacteroidota; class Bacteroidia; order Bacteroidales. The sequence goes on from DAOWNM010000085.1 coordinate 8,705, forward strand.
CCAATATCCGGCAATGGTGCAGGGATTACTCGGTCAGAATCCCCAGAGACAGCAGTGGATCGAACGTTTTACCGACCCATTTGATTACCTGGGTGTATGTGCCAGCAACTACAAGAACAAGATTGTGGTGAAGACCAGTAATCCGTCAGAGAACAGTCTCTATACCATCATGAAAATGGTTGACACTCCGGAATAGGGTGCCGGACCTGAATCGTTGTGCATGACCATCCGGTTTGAAAAGATGATTCCCCTGCCAATGCTGGAGCAGGATACCTCCGGTTCGGAAGTATGGGAGGCAGAATCGCTATTGCTGGAACAGGGAAAGTATTATGTGGTCGAGGCTCCCTCCGGAAGAGGCAAAACAAGCCTGCTTTCAGTAATCTATGGAATCCGTACCGACTACCAGGGAGTTGTCTTTATAGATGACCGGGAACTGGTATCATTCACCCTTAAAGAGTGGTCGTCCATCAGGAAAAGTGAACTCTCCTTTATCTTCCAGGGGCTTGAGCTGTTTGATGACCTGACAGCCCTCGAAAATGTACGGCTAAAAAATGAAATGACCGGTTACCATTCTAATGAAAGAATCATGGAGATGGCCCGGGTGCTGGGAATTGATCCTTTTCTACAGAGAAAAGCCGGTATCCTCTCATTTGGACAGCAGCAGCGGGTGGCCATCATTCGCGCACTCTGTCAACCCTTCAACTTCCTGCTGGCTGATGAATGTTTC
>DAOWNM010000146.1 GCA_030642565.1 Bacteroidota bacterium
CTCCTCTTCTTGTCTTTCCGGATGTTCTGATAGATCTCACCAGGATCCAGTTCCATATGAGCAGGCAGCCCTGCAGAGAGAACCATCTGCTCTACCCGATCCACCTCAGATGCAGAGAGGAGGCCCTGCAGGTAGGAAAGCCTGGCTGAAAGCACCATCCCCACACTCACAGCTTCTCCATGCAAAATACGTTTATAACGCTCGATAGCATGCCCGATGGTATGTCCGAAATTCAGGATCTTTCGAAGGTCTGACTCCTTTTCATCCTTCTGAACCACATCAGCCTTGAGAGCAACTGAAGTGGACACCACATGCTCCAGCACACCGATCTCCTGGTTCAGCAACGACTCCATATGCTCCTCCATGTACTCCATAAACAGGATATCCCGGATAACACCGTACTTGATTATCTCGGCAATTCCGGAGACATACTCCCTGTTTGCCAGGGTTCCCAGCAATGAAAGATCACACCAGACAAAAGAGGGTTGTCTGATGTTTCCAACCATATTCTTATATCCATCCAGGTTCACACCATTCTTCCCTCCGATGCTGGCATCCACCTGACCCAGCAGCGTAGTGCTGATAAAACCAAATGATGTTCCCCTCAGGAAGGTTGAGGCCACGAAACCAGCCACATCTGTAGCAAGTCCACCACCCACCCCCACGATCAAGGTGGAGCGATCTGTCTCAAGATTCACCAGCTCCCGGTAGATAGCTTCCACGGTTTGAAGGGTTTTATAGGACTCACCCGAAGGTATGGTGATAGATCTGAAGGGCTCGAAAATATCGTGATGCTGAAAGAGGACGTTTTCATCTATCAATAAGATGGGTTCCTGCTCCAGCGTACGAAGACGAGAAGAGAGGAGCTCTCCAATAACAATTTCGGTTGCTCCCGCGGGTGTGGTCAGTTTAACCTGTTGCATCTGTTCTACTCTTCGTTCATCACACTGGTCTGGTGATTGATCGACTCCTGGTGAATGGAACGGAACAATTTAATAATAAACTCTTCACTAAGCCCCTTTCTGTTACCAAGATTTAACCTGGTTTTCAACATATCATCCCATCGCTTTGTCTGCAGGATAGTAATGTTGTTGACTTTTTTATGTGAACCGATCTTCTCCGAAACCGCCATCCGCTCCTCCAGAATATTGATGATCCGGTCATCCAGCTTATCGATCTGGTCACGCAACTCGGCTATGGTCAGCATCAGCTCCTCCTTTACATCCGGATCACGGAATACCAGACGGTCAATAATCTTTTTCAGTCCGTCGGGCGTCACCTGCTGCTTCGCATCACTCAATGCCTTATCGGGATTGCAGTGGGTTTCGATGATCAATCCGTCGAAGTTCAGGTCCATCGCTTTCTGGGAGATGTCATAGAGAAACTCCCTGTTGCCACAGATATGACTGGGATCGGTAATGATCGGCATTTCCGGAATCCTTCTGCGCAACTCAATGGGAATCTGCCACTGGGGAACATTGCGATAGAGTGTCTTATCATAACTTGAGAAACCCCTGTGTATGGCAGCCATCTGTGTGATGCCGGCATTGTTGATCCGTTCAATGGCCCCGATCCAGAGGTCCACATCAGGATTCACCGGGTTTTTAATCATCACCGGTATATTCACACCGCGAAGACTATCTGCAATATCCTGAACTGCAAACGGGTTGGCCGATGTCCGGGCACCTATCCAGATAATATCCACTCCAAACTTCAGTGCTTCATATACATGTTTTACATTGGCCACCTCGGTGGTAACCATCATACCGGTCTCCCTCTTAACGGTCTGCATCCATTTGAGCCCTTCAGCACCCACGCCTTCAAAAGCATTGGGCCTGGTGCGGGGTTTCCATATTCCCGCCCTGAAAATTTTGATTCCCATTTCCGCCAGGGGAATGGCTGTATTCAACATCTGCTCCTCGGACTCCGCGCTGCACGGCCCTGCTACAATAACAGGTTTGGTAAACAGTGCTCCATCTAAGGATCTCGGTTCCACCGCTACATCAACTACCATAATATTCGTTTATTCAATTACTGATTCTCCTTTTCTATACTCTCCAAGTATGCCAATGGAGGGGGTAAACGGTCCGATGGCCTCCAGCGATCTCTTATACATTTCATAATCATTGATCTCCACATCCACGAAGAACATGTACTCCCAATCCTTTCCTGCTATGGGCATAGACTGTATTTTGGCCAGGTTGATCTCGTAATAAGAGAGGATGGAGAGGATCTTTGAAAGTGATCCAAATTTATGCGCAACCGTAAAGAAGATAGATGCCTTGTTAACCTCCTCCTGAGGAATAACAATTCCGTTCTCTGAAAGGATCAGGAACCGGGTGTAGTTCTTCTTATTGGTCTCAATACTTTCGGCAATGATCTCCAGCCCATATTTTTCAGCTGCCATCCTGCTCGATATGGCCCCCAGATTCATGTTTCCTTGTTCTGCAACCTCTTTTGCACTTATGGCTGTATCCATACTCTCAATCAACCGGATACCGGGATAGGCATCAAAAAAGCCCTGGCACTGCAAAATGGCCATGGGATGGGAATAGACTTCTTTAAGTTTCGATATTTTCACCCCCGGTATGGCCACAAGGTTCTGTTTAATTCTCAGATAGATCTCCCCTGTAATGTGCATGCTGCTATTGATAATCAGATTGTAGTTGGGAATGATACTGCCTGCCAGAGAATTTTCAATAGCCATAATTCCGAAATCACACTGCCGCTCCTTCAGGGTGGTCACCATATCCCTGAATGTATTCCTGGGAAGGATCTCAATCTCTTCATTTTCAAAGAAATGGTGAGCTGCAATCTCGTGGAATGCACCATAACCTCCCTGTATTGCTATCTTCTTTGTCATAGGTTAAAAACAAAAAACCCGACTTAAGAGCCGGGTATCGCATGCATATAAAGAATCCCGACCAGCTATTTGCAGGTAAAAAAGTAAAAATAATATACGGAACTTCTAAATGCCATTATTGTTATAATCGGATGTAAACCTAAGCATTTATTAGCAAAATAGCAAACTACCTGACAAATTGTAAGGAGTATGGAGCAATACTAAACTTTTATTAATATTGTTCACATGAAAACAGCAGAGCGTTTTGAAAAGGTGATCGACTATTTTTCTGAGGCGATGCCGGTGGCAGAGACCGAACTGGACTACCTGGACCCCTATGAACTCATTGTGGCGGTTATTCTCTCTGCACAATGTACCGACAAACGGGTCAATATGATCACTCCAACACTCTTCCAGCAATATCCGGATGCTGCATCCCTGGCAGCGGCTGAGCAGGCACAGGTGTTTGAATTGATTAAAAGCTGTTCCTACCCTAACAATAAGGCCAAACACCTGGTGGGGATGGCCCGCATGCTGAATCAGAAGTTCCACGGTAAGGTTCCCGATAACCTGGAAGAGCTGCAGGAGTTGCCCGGAGTGGGGCGTAAAACAGCCAATGTGATACTCTCTGTGGTTTTCCGGAAGCCGGCCATGGCAGTGGATACACATGTCTTCAGGGTGGCATCCCGTATTGGACTTACCACCGGGGCAAAAAATCCTTATGAAACGGAGATGCAGCTTATCAAACATATTCCCAAAGAGAAGATTCCTCTGGCACATCACTGGCTGATTCTTCATGGCCGTTATGTATGCACAGCTCGCAACCCAGGTTGTGACAAATGTGGCATTCACCATCTTTGTCGCTTTGTTAATAAGAAGGAGAAACCCTGACCCGATATTTTACGTACATTTAGACAATCCGAAAGCACCGGTAACAGAAAGGTTTACTCTATTCAAATAAGCATATATCTCAAAAAAAATATTATTTTTACTCTATAACGCTTCTAACTAGGAAAACGACCATGATAAATAAAATCACTAACCTATGAACCGTAACCTATTATTATCTGGTAGATTCTTCCTTCTTCTCTTTGTAATGCTCGGTATCATTCTGACCGGATGTAACCGTGGAGCGAAGAGCGAAGGTGAAGGCTCCGGGGAATTTGAAGCCTCTGGTACTCTTGATGCAGAAACTCAGGAACAATTAAATACAGCTAAGAGGATCTTCTATTCTCTCCCCTCCCCTCTGGAGACGGCCATGTTAATAAAAAATGCCGGGGCAGAGTATAATGAGGAGTTGATGAATCCGACTTCCAATACCTCTAAGTATATCACATCCAAAAGCAAAGCTCTGAATCTGGGAATCTACTCCACCGATTTGAGCTATGCCAGCCTTTTCGACCAGAGCCAGGCTACGCTGGACTATATTGGAGCAGCCAAAGAGATGGCAGACGGGCTTAATATTCTGGATGCCATTGACGAAGAGACTGTTACACAGCTGGAAGAACAAATCAACAACCGGGATGCCATCATCGATATCATCTCCGAGACATTGATGAACTCCAGCTCCTTTCTCAAGGAGAATGATCTGGAAGGAACCGCATCAGTGATCCTTGTGGGAGGATGGGTTGAGGGCCTCTACATCGCCATAAACCTGGTGGATGAGCATGAACTGGAAGGCAACAAACTGGTGGAACGGATTGTGGATCAGAAACTTTCCATTGACATCATGGTCAGCCTTCTTGAGGCTTCGCCCGAAGATCAGGATGCACAGGCAGTGCTGGAAGATGTAAAAGCACTCAAAACCATCTTCGATAAGATCACCATTAACCAAGGTGAGGTCACCGCCGTAGAAGATCCTGAAACCAATGTGACCACACTTAAATCAGAATCATCCTTCAAGATCACTCATCGGATTTTCACTGAGTTGAAGACCAAAGTTATTGAACTAAGAAGTAGCTATATATCTTAACACAATATACCATGACGAAGAAAGGCATACTCTTTATATCCCTGGTTGCTTGCATGATCACTTTGCCTATGGCAATGAATGCACAGTGCAAACAGTTCGCCAAAAATACCTGTAAAGCAGGTTTGGAACCTTATCAGCATGACGGAAATTATCATGCTGCCCTGCTGATCGAGGGTGAAGAAGCTGAGCTCTACAAGACCTTCTATTCTGACAGAGAATACAGGATTGGCGTGTGTGGTGCAAATAACCTGACGGCTGTAGAGTTCAAGGTTGTCGACACCAGGAATGGCAAGGTTTTGTATGACAATAGCCTGAACGATTTTGACTGGAAATGGGATTTTAACCTGGAATCGAGTCAGCAACTGAAAATCATGGTCAAGGTGCCTGTTCCAGATGGTAATGTGGATGAGCCTGAAGAGGGTTGTGTTGCCATTATGTTTGGATCAAAGGACGATTAATACTACTAATATAACTAAAATTGAAAATATTTATACCTGGAAAAGGTTGTCTGTATCTGCAGCCAACCTTTTTTTATATTATCCCTAAATAACTTTCGAGTACTCTAACTTTCTAACTAACCCCCTAGCTTTCCTATGGACCCTTCACAAAACGACTATCACATCAGTTTCTTTAAGCCGACCACGGATAGTGCCAGGCACAACAGAAACATGGTGGTACAGCTTATCTTGATCTGGGCTGTTGCAATATTTGGTTTCCAGATACTTTTGAAAATCATTGAAAAACCAGTTCCGGAACCATCTTATACCCTCTTTGAATCAAGCTGGCAGGCCATTGAAACCGGAAACCCATCAGTTGCAGACCTGCAGGGTGCCGGACAGGCTACTCTATCGGTCCTGGGAAAAGTTGCTATCAAACCGGAGCACCGGTTGCTCCTCGATAATGCTTTCAGCTGGCTGGCTTACCAGCTATCGGATCAGAAAGATGAGTTCAAATCGGCCGTTGCTGATTTTGAAGATTATGCAGCCACCATCACCGATATTTCGGATGAAACGTATGTGGCAAAAAAGAGTGAACTGATTCCGGTTATTGCTGAGCTATTTGTTTTGAACGAGCTGGATGTCAGGACAAAAATTGCACCCCTCGAGATAAAATCCTCACTGATGGAATCTTTTGAAGATTCTGGCAGGGATCAAATGATGGAAACAATGGGACTCTACCTGATTCACAACAGGTCGGTCCTCACAGATACCAAATTCCTTGGTTTTCCATTCCACTATTTCTATACCGCAGTATTTCTGTTGATTCTCTTTGTAGGGCTCTGCCTGCTCTACTGTATAAGAACAGATATGTTTAATAAGAAGTACGGTATAGAAGACTGATCACCCCTGCATTCATTCAAAAAGACTCCAAACATGAAAAAAATATTATTGCCCTTTGCATTGCTTTCGTTACCAACCCTGCTCAATGCTGCTACTGCTGCCACACAACTGGAAGGTGGATTTAAAGTAGGGCCCGCTATTATTCTGATTACCATACTGATCCTCTTTGTAATGGTGGGATTTGTGTTCCGCGCCAAGGATACAACCGATTTTTATGCTGCCGGAAGAGGCATCTCAAAAGTTGGTTCCGGGATGGCCATCGCCTCAAACTGGATGAGTGCTGCTTCTTTCCTTGGAATGGCTGCACTGATGTACGGATCGGGGTACCACGGACTCGCCTATGTGGTAGGATGGACCGGTGGTTATGTGCTGCTGTTGATTATGATGGCCGGACAGATCAGGAAGTATGGAAAATATACCGCGGCCGACTTTATTGGTGACCGCTACTATTCTAAAACGCTCAGGGCCGTTGGCGCTATCATCGCAATCCTGATCTCTATCTCCTACTGCGTAGGACAATTTGGCGGGATCGGACTGATGTTTCAATGGGTCATGGGTATCAAATACTCCCTTGCCGTTATTATCGGAGGTTCAGTGGTACTGACCTACACCCTGATCTCGGGGATGCTGGGCGTAACCAAGAACATGCAGATCCAATATGTCATTATTGTTATTTCGTTCCTGATCCCCCTCTTTATTCTGACTGCCAAATTTGACTACTTCTGGCTGCTGCCGCAAATCGGATATGGTTCGGTGGTATCAGATGCCATCTCAGGATTACCTATCAATGAGACCAAAGCACTTTTCA
>DAOWNM010000260.1 GCA_030642565.1 Bacteroidota bacterium
GTGTGGCGGGTGACCGTTGCAGCTGTTTGTCCTGCGGGCTGAAAGGCCATGTATACCGGTATAATAAAAGCTACCCGCCTCTGCCGGGGGGTAGGCCGCTCAGAAAAATGACAGGGATCCTGCCTGTGCAGGATACAGAACCTGGCTTAACAACTACTGCATTTTTTACTCCACAACAGGTTTCTCAAAGAGAGAGGGATCCAGTACCTTATTGTATTCGATGGTTTCAATGGTGATGGTACTTACAATCTGGCCTGCCATTTTGGTAACAAGATAGTGAGGCGTCGGGATTCCTTTTACATTTTTATAATCCTTCATCTCAACTTCAACGTCTGTTTCTGAACCACCCGCCATCTGGATGGACTTGATCTTCGAGATCAGGGAGGTCTCTTTGCTGATGCAAAGGGTCATCTCATCACCTTCCGTACCAACAACTTTTACCATATATGCAGACCCGTCTTCAGTCACACCAACCAGTTCAACCTTCTTTCCTTTTGCCTTATAGTCCCAGAGCGGACTTTCAAATTCTGCCTGACTCAATATGGATTGAAGTTCATTGCTACCCATTTCCTGGGGTTCGATAATACCCATGGCCGGTGCATACATCCATCCCGTTGTACCATTATAGGTCTGGATAATCTTTGATCCTGCAAAATCCGCTTCTACCCGAATGTTATTGGGCCTTGACTGATAGAGTGAAAAACCGGTCTCTATTCCCATGGCGGCCATGGTGTTTTTGCCGCTTGTGGTGATGGTGGTGATCTTTTCCATTTTCTCCTGGGCAGAGGCCTTGTAGTGATCATTCAGTATCTTATCCAGGTTCTGTGCTGAGAGGGAGGAGAGTGTAAAAGCTACAATTGCGAAAGAAATAGTAAGTATGCGCATGGGAATAATTTTTTTAGTTATAATCAAATTTACATATTTATTACGACATCTCTAAGCATAGTCAGTTTTCGTAACAGTTCGTCCAACAGTTCCATCTTAAGCATGTTGGCGCCATCCGATTTTGCTTTTGAAGGATCGGGATGAGTCTCCAGGAAAATGCCATCTGCACCAACTGCTATCCCTGCTTTTGCCAAATTTTCAATCAATTCAGGCTTACCCCCCGTCACACCACTGGCCTGATTGGGTTGCTGCAAGGAGTGGGTTACATCCAGAATGACCGGGTAACCAAATTGCTGCATCTCAGGTATTCCTCTGAAGTCAACCACCAGATCCTGGTATCCAAAGGTTGTGCCCCGCTCTGTAATCAACACCCTGTTATTGCCCGATTCGACCACTTTATCCACGGCAAACTTCATGGAATCCGGTGAAAGGAACTGTCCCTTTTTAACAGATACGGCACAACCGGTTTTAGCACATGCCACAAGGAGATCGGTCTGCCGGCAAAGGAAGGCTGGTACCTGTAGAATATCTACATATTCAGCCGCTTTTACAGCCTCCTCCGGACTGTGAACATCAGTGATTACGGGTAGGGAGAATTGCGCTCCCACCTCCTTCAGGATATTCAGGGCTTTCTCATCACCAATCCCGGTAAAAGAGTCGATACGGGAGCGGTTGGCCTTTCTGTATGAGGCTTTGAAAACAAAAGGGAGCTGATATTTCTCACTGAGTCCGTTGATATGTTCAGCGATATTCATCACCATATCCCTGCCTTCCACAACACAGGGTCCGGCGATCAAAAGAAACCCATCTCCCTCATCGAACCGGATGGAGGGGATCACACCTTTAAAATCTTTATTTTTTGCCATAATTCTTCATCTCTTTCCACAAATTGTCGAGCCGTTTACGCATCTCCTCTTCACGGAGATTCTTCCCCGGCTGAAAAAAATGTGGCGTTTCCAGCTCCTCCGGAAGGTAGTTTTCCCGGACAAAATGATCTTTGTAATTGTGCGCGTACCGGTAATTTTCACCATACCCAAGCTCCTTCATCAGCGACGTTGGTGCGTTCCTTAAATGGAGCGGTACGGCCAGGTTTCCTGTTTTCTGCACTGTTTGCAGTGCGTGGTCGATGGCTGCATAGGCAGAATTGCTTTTGGGCGAGGCGGCCAGGTAGATGGTTGTTTCAGAGAGTATGATCCTGGCCTCGGGCATTCCTATCATATGCACCGCCTGGAAACAGTTGGTTGCCATCAACAGAGCATTGGGGTTGGCCAGGCCAATATCTTCTGATGCCAGTATCACCAGCCTTCGTGCTATAAATTTCACATCTTCTCCACCGGCGAGCATTCTGGCCAGCCAGTAGACCGCTGCATCGGGATCACTCCCTCTGACCGATTTGATAAATGCAGAGATAATATCATAATGCATCTCACCATTTTTATCATAGATGGCTATGTTCTCCTGCAGCCGGTCGGTGACCATCTCATCGGTAATCTCAATGACTTGCTCCATTTTAAAATCTTCACCTGAGCTCTCCGATTTGACAACCACCTCCAGAGTATTTAGAAGCTTCCTGGCATCCCCTCCGGAGTATTGAAGCATCGCCTTGTTTTCATGAATTTTAATCTTCAGTTTTTTCAGGTAAGGGTCCTCTCCCAGTGCACGTTTCAGCAATGATTCAAGGTTCTCCTTCGACAGCGGATTCAGGATATAGACCTGGCAGCGGGAGAGCAGTGGCGATATCACTTCAAATGACGGGTTTTCGGTGGTGGCCCCGATCAATGTAACAATGCCCTGTTCAACTGCTCCCAGCAGGGAGTCCTGTTGAGATTTTGAGAAGCGGTGAATCTCATCAATAAAGAGGATGGGATTGGGCTGATTGAAAAACTGGTTTTTCTTTGCCTTCTCGATGGTCTCCCGAACATCTTTAACACCCGACTGTACGGCGCTCAGACCGTAGAATGGGCGGTCAAGCTGTTTTGAGATAATGCTGGCCAGGGTGGTTTTACCCACACCAGGGGGTCCCCATAAAATAAATGAACTAAGCGAACCCGAAAGCACCATTTTGCGTATAACCGCATTGGGGCCCACCAGATGCTCCTGCCCGATATAGTCATCCAGTCTGTTTGGGCGCATTCGATCGGCAAGAGGTTGGTTGGGAAACTGAAATGCAGAAGACATGTTGACAAATTTAAGTTTTTTTTAATTTTGTCACGGAAAGTAAACCATAATATGATGAAACGAATCGCAATAAGGGCCAGGCTCATTCTATCAATCTTATTTGTAGGGATATTGATTCCACTTTTTTCACAACCACTCTCCCTGGATTTTATCTATGGAGGTGTTGAAGATGCAGAGGTAATTCTACAGGAGTACCTGAAGCCTTATGCCAATATCCTGGGATCGGACCTGAATGCAGGATGGTACAATACTGCCAGGCCTCATAAATTGGGCGGATTGGATGTGACTGCTACGGTAAGCTGGGCCAAAGCCCCGGCTTCAACACTTTCTTATGACCTGAGTACATTGAATTTGAATGGTACAGTAGAACCGGGCCCTACAACTATTGCCCCTACCGTTGCAGGCAGCCAGGAAGATCGTCCAAACATCTCTTATACGCAGATGGTCGATATAGGTGGAGGAAATATGCAGGAGATCGAGTACTCCAACTTCACGGTGCCTGACGGTGCCGGAGTCGATTTTATTCCACTTCCCATGGCACAACTGACTGTGGGACTTCCCTTTGGAACCGATGTCTCAGCTCGTTTTATACCCTCTGTCGGGTACAAAGATTACGGAGAGATTGGTCTTTGGGGCGTAGGAGGGAAGCACTCCATTTCCCAATGGCTCCCCTTTATCAATAAAGTGAAAATTCTTGATATCAGTCTACAGGGTGGATATACTAAGGTTTCATCGTCGGTTCATGTGGTGGTTGAACCCCAATCGCTTGTGGAGGTTGATAACTACCCCGATTTTGACTGGGACGATCAGTTTGTAACCAGAAAGTGGAAGGGTGGACCGTCAACCTGATTGCCTCTCAAACCCTGCCTGTAATCACCTTCTACGAGGGAATAGGCTATGCCAGCTCCAACGTGGAGCTGCTGATGGAGGGACACTACCCCATCCATACGGTCATTCTCGATGAGACCAGTGCCGATTTCGGAAAAACCACCTATGAGATACTGGACAATCCCATTGAGACGAATTACAA
>DAOWNM010000128.1 GCA_030642565.1 Bacteroidota bacterium
GATTTGAAAAAATCAGAATAACGGGTCATAACGATCTCACCGTTGTCAAGAAACTGTTTGGTATCCTCCAGCACCTCAATCACAAAATTGTTGGTCACCGCAGTAAACCCGGAAGTAAGGATCGAGAAGTAACTGGTATTTGTCTCGTTTCTGCTTAAGCGGTGAATATGCGGATTGATCCCCAGCATAATATCATCATGGTGCGGTCCGGTATGGTAATAGACCTGGTTCTTTTCGGCCACCATCCCCTTTTTAAATTTATCCTCAACAGAAGCGATCACAGAGGGTACCGTCTTCTCGTTCAGTCCGGGAATCATTTTACAGTAACGGTCCTCTTTCAGATCGCTCATGGTCAGGTGATGGCCATATTTATCCAGCTTTGAACAGAGATCGATCACAGCCCTGTCGGTTTTCTCCTGTGTCCACTTCCCCTCCCTGTAATAGGCATCCACGGAGGTATGCAGGCTCGAAGCTGCCCCGGTAGTGAGGTAGAAACAGGCATGATCCAGTTTATTCAGCACACTGGCCGGATAGAGAACAGACGGCTTATTCTCCAGCGCCTCTTTTACCACGGACGCTTTGGCCTCCCCGGCAGCAAAGATCAGTGCCACTATATCGGGATTATAAGTAATGGTGTCGAGCCCGATGGTGATCACCAGGCGGTTCTTGGATATTTCGATCCCACCCAGGTCCCCGGCAGCTACGGCCTGTGTCTCAAAATTGGTTTCAGTAAGGCGGGTGGTGGAGTAGTGGTCGGACCCCCTTACATTGAAGGCGATATGACCGTCGGGGCCGATTCCTCCAAGGAAGAATCCGATGCCTCCCATGTCCCTGATCTTCTGTTCATATTCTGAACACCAGTTATCAATGGCAAACACTGATTCCTGCTGCATTTTCTCAATTTGATTTTTGGGCTCCCTGTACCTTAGAGAGAGATCCACTTTGCTGTCGGGAAACACTTCAGAAAAATGGCGGCCTCCTGCCAGTGGAATCTCGTCGGAGTTGATAAGCAAAGCATTTTTTGGATCCAGGTTAAATCCGCCCAGGTAATACTTTTTTACATAATTGTAGAAGCTGTTATGCTGCGACGAACTGATGGGGTAAAATTCATCGATCTGCACGAAATGGAGGTTCTTCAGGGAGGGCTTCTTCATACCGATGATGCCATACTTACTCTTAAGATCCTTTACCTGCTTACTCTCCCAGTTCTCCATCAGATAACTGGTCCACTTGATGAAATATTCAGGAGTCTTTCCGGTGGGCAGACTGATGACCCCGTTGGGATTCTCACCCACCCACTCCAGGAAACGGAGAGCAGTAAGTAATCCCATCAGCGGGAAATTTTCCACCACAATATAGGGTATGTTTGTATTGATCTCGGGAGATCCTGAAATTTTATAAAATGACGACTCGACTTGAGATTTAAACTGCATGGGATGGGAATATATAATACATATTACAAATAAAGCATTGCAAAAGTATTCATTTTGCAACTCTTTAACAATGTGCTCAACAAAAATAATAAGAAATTCGTACTCTTGTTTGAGGGATCAAATCCGCTACCCCGGTATAATCGAACCGCTCATAATTGTATCCAACCACCCGGTAAAACTCCCCTTCGTTATAACTGGTCATCCAGATATGGGGCTCCAGAAAATCGAGCATCTCAAAGGGCCCTTTTGAAAGGGTCTCCAGGTTCACCTCTCCTGTGAAAGAGAAAGTGTAAGGAATATCAGGAAACTGATCCCTTAATAGAGAAATGGAACCGGCCATCCACTGCTGTGATTTCTCTGTATCCCATCCCGTCCAAACCGCCTCCGGCGGCTCATTCACAAAAAACGGGCACCAGGCATCACCGCTCCACTCGTTGCCTAGATCCACATAAAGAATGGTATCCAGCACACCCCCTTCATCAATGGACTTCAGCACCGCCAGCCAGGAAAACTCCCACATAGTGATAGCCAGCGGATAAGGATGTTTGCTACCCTTTCTCGTTGGGCAGGTCGGACAAGGATTCACTGGCAAATGCAACACCTCCCAGGGTCCCGGCGGCCACTCCTACCGCACTGTTCAGAAATCTGCGTCTCTTTATAACAAGATTATTTTACTCATACAAATTTCCGGGATCTGTTTCAGCCAGCTCCACAAAAAGCTTTGTGAGTTTACCTGTAACCTCATGGAAATAGCGTTCTCCTTTCACCTTACTCGCTTTCCGTGGATCACCCACCCCGGTATCGTCAGTGCACCGGGTCCATTTTCGCTCGGTCCAGGCCCAGGATTCGTTTAAAGCCTTCACGCTGAACTCCTTTGCCTTGCCATCACCGGCCTGGTCCAGAGGCTTTACCAGCTCCGGCGTGGTATATAGCATCAGGCTGGTCTCCATCTCATCGGCATGCCCACCGGCATTTTCAAAGATCCGGCCCTGGTCGACCGACTGAAACCAGTTACAAGTAGCTATCTGCATATCCGGAAAGTTAGACCCCACCTCCCTGATAATCTGTTTAAAGTCGTTTCCACCGTGCCCGTTCACAACAAGCAGTTTTTCCAATCCATAGCCATCCAAGCTCTCCACCACATCCTCCAGGATCGATTGCTGGGTGGAAGGATTCATATTCATAGTCATGTAAATATCGGTCTGACCGGTATTCACACCCATAGGGATAGTGGGCAGGACAATCACCCTGGCCCCCTGCTCCCAGGCCATTCGTGCTGCCTCGTACACCAACGCCTCCGTTTCGTAATTGTCGGTCCCATAGGGCAGATGGTAGTTGTGTGCCTCGGTGGCCCCCCAGGGAAGGATGGCCAGATCGAATTCCTGGTCTTTGACATCTGACCAGTGGGTTTCTGTAAGAATGTAAGGTCGCATAAGTAAGCTAATAGTTGAATAAGTTAATGGTTATTATATAGGGAGGCGCTGCGCATAACTTTCAGGTGTTCCACAGGTGTGTTTACCGTAATCTCGCAGCCTCCTGAAAGGATAAAGGGACGGCCCCTCTCCTGTTCACACAACTGCCTTGTTTCATACCTGATCTCCTCCGGGGTTCTATCCTGGATCACTGAAACCGGGTCGAGGTTTCCGCACCGGATAATATCACTCCCCAGCTTCTCTAAGGCATGATCCATACCAACCATCCAGTCGATATCAACAATATCTGGTTTTACCTCCCGGATATCCTCCAGCAGGTGCGTGATGTTCCCGCAGATATGCAATTTTACTTTTGCACCCAGCGACTGAATGTATTCAAATAGTTCCTGGTGTTTCTCCTTCACAAATTCCCTGTAAATTTCCGCATCTACCTGTGAACAGATGGCATCGCCCACCCCGATAATATCACACCCGGCCTCTACCTGAGCCCTGGCAAAATTTTTGGCGGTAACCATGATTTTATCGATGAGCCTCTTTACAAAATCAGGCTCCATAAAGATCTTTAAGAGTACCTCATTCACCCCGGCCAGATCACAACTTTCTGCCAGCGGCCCTTCGATCCAACCAATTACCGGCACCCCGGGGGCCACCTGCTTTCTCAGTGCTTCCGCTCCCCTGATCCGGTCCATGGTCCTCTCCTCTCTATAGACATCCGGGTTCTTTAACTGTACAATATCCTCAACTGAACGAACCAGGATCTCCATGCATCTTGGAACCGCCTCATCCGGAAAAGTGACCTTTGCCCCAAAGGCAGCGGTCTCCCTGTATGGATCGGAGATCACTCCCACGGCATCCATACCAAAATCGTCCCGGCACCGGAGGTTGCTCTCCACCAGTGCCCTGTAATCAGAAGCAAACCGGCCGTAGGTAAACCCGGAATAGCGTGCTGCGAAATGCATCAGTATGGGGTAAAATAGTGTTCGATGGCTCATACCTGCCAAGATAATGAAAAGAGGCGATTAATCACCTATTCGTGCGTGCCCCGTACCTGTCCATGATCTCCAGCGTGCTTTCCACAGGAAGCGCCTTTATCACCCTTCCTTTACAGCCACTCATATCCTCTGCCATAAAGAGAGCATTGTAGATGGCTTCCTCAGTGGCTTCCACCACTGCCAGGAAGAGCGGCGACATGAAATCATTGCCCAGTACCGGTGAAGATTGCACTGACTGTTCCGGGTGATAAGGGATCCTGCATTCAGGATGAGTGCTAAAGGCGATAGCATAGTCACCACTCCCGTTGGACATAAATGAACCCACCCTTCCCAGGGCCAGAAAGGAGCGTTTTGCCAGCCGCTCCAGGTTGCGGGCTAAAAGCGGTGCATCAGTTGCAATCACAATCATACAGGAGCCATCCACCTGGTGAGGAGTCTGTTGTGCCAGATAGTGGTTCTTTAACTCCTCTCCCACCGGAGCTCCCTGAATGGTCAGTATCCCCCCGAAATTGGTCTGCACCAGCACACCTACTGTATAGCCACCCTGGGCTTCGTTGACCTTACGTGAGGAGGTTCCGATCCCGCCCTTGAATCCCAGGCATAGTGTCCCTGTACCGGCTCCCACATTTCCCTCTTCCACCGGCCCATCCGAAGCATTATTAAGGGCCTCAAGTACATGCTGTTTTTCCACATACCGGCCACGGATATCGTTGAGCCACCCATCGTTGGTCTCCCCGGCCAGCGGGTTCACGGAGCGGACCGTTTCATTCCCGGGCAAGGAGAGCGTGTGGTCCACAAGTGCTTCGGCTACAGTAAACACATCCAATGTATTGGTAAGTGCCACAGGAGTCTCCAGATTTCCCAGTTCCCTTACCTGGGTAAAGCCAATAGCTTTGCCAAAACCGTTGCCAACACTTACAGCCGCCGGCACTTTCTCCATAAAGAGGTTTCCCGCATGAGGCCGGATAACAGTGACCCCTGTTCGTACCGAATCTCCCCTTATCAAAGTCTTATGCCCCACAGAAACTCCTTCCACATCAGTGATTGCATTCCATTTCCCGGGCAACAGAATCCCGGATTCTATTCCAAAGTCCCTGGCTCTTCCCCGCCCCTGCGCCCCAGCCAGGAAGGGGAGCATCATTACCAAATACCATATGGCCATCAGTCTCTTCATCATATGCTGCAGATTAGTTCCTGATCAAAGATAATCAACAGGAGCACTCCACAGGCTTCATATGCTCCTGAGTCAGATTTATCTGGTTCAATCTCTCCTTTCTGGTTTCAAAGCAGTGCTTGCAGCCGGAAAAGCGCTCCAGCTCCCACAGGTCGGCGAATACCATACCCGTTTTCAGCCCAATCCCATAGTCCAGGACCTGTTCCAGCGATTCCAGGGCTGGTTCTGAAAAACACCCCTCTTCCTTCAGTATGTCCAGGGCCCCGTTGCCCCCACGTACCGGGATCACCGAACAAACTTCCACGCCGCAATTGAAAGCATAATCGATGGACCTGCAGGCCCACTCCACACCCTCCTCTTCCGTCATAAAGGGTGGACGTAACAAAATAAAGGCCCTGGAGGAGATTGCGTCCTCCTTTAGAAAACCGACAGCATTTTTGAAATCATCCAGGGTCATCTGCTTGTTTAATCGCTTCAGCACGCCAGGATGCACCGTTTCCAGCCCCAGAGCAACCTGTAGGCCGGGCTTTAATACCTTATTGAATTTCAAGCACTCCTCACCTATGAATGCGGTATGACTTTCTACAAGGACGGAATCGAAATGGTTTACCAGGGAGGCGATCTGCGGGAAGTCTTCCACCGGAATGGCCCGGGGATCAAAGAAACTCCCGCTGTTATACAGTTTGATATGCCTGCCGACAGGAAGCCTGGAAAGGGCATACTCTATCTGCGCCGGGATGGCACCGACAGGTACCGTGGTGTCTGTGGTGTGATTCCAGAGATCACACATCAGGCAGCTGTAGGGACACTCCCGGTTGGTCAGCAGAATGGTAGTAACCTCATGGATAATACCATCTGCCATTCGCTCCTTCTCATTGAAGTAACCATATGGAACAAAAGGGTTCACCGGGGCCTTCTCTCCCCGCATGGACCTGATCCAGCGGCTATCCATCCGGAAACCGGGGAAACTACTCATAGAGGGAGAGAAACTCCTTGCGATAATCCAGCTCCTTTTCAGGTAAATGATTATGGAATGCCTCTTTGGAGACAGCTCCATGCTGGAAACGCCTTTTTTCAAATACCGGCATCTCCATTCCGGTGACCGCCTTTACACCGCTGGCCACCACCAGGCCCTTCAGGGCATAGAGCTTCTCATGGTCCCAGCCGGTCAGATCGATAAATGGGATCCCCTCTGCAACCTCGATCACATTCTCCAGGGTATAGGGACTGAAGCCCTTGAATCCCAGGGTATCAGCGGTTGTATAGGTACGCATATAACTCCGGCTCAGTCCGCCGCTGTAAGTGAGTGAGTGCTTCATCTTGCCTACACCCCACCCTTCATGGTAGAGCATCAGGTTGTTCAGTACGCTTCGTATGGTCAACTCCGGGTTCTCCTCGATGGGATAATCCTTCATGTTCTCATCTCCACCATCTCCATCGATCATATGGACCCAGTGGGGGTAACGTTTGCGGATTCCCTCCAATAGTGCCAGGTTCATGGTGGCTGCCTGAATATCCAGCGGTTTGTAGTCCTCTACAACCCGTACGGTCTTTTTCCAGTCAAGCCCCGAAGCTTTTACCTCGATGGGCTCCAGGAAGAGCTCCAGGTTCACCGCCTTCAGGAACTCCCTGGCCTGTTTCAGGTCCGCTCCGTCACCATCTACACTCAGGGTAAATGCCTTGAGCCGCGAGGGACTTTCACCCATCTCCAGCAATGCATGATAGGTGAGCAGAAATACCGAGCCACTGTCGATCCCTGCCGAAAATGTGACCCCGATGGGGCCGCTGGTTGCCCTCTGTTGCAGCCACTTTTTAATCTCCTTATAAAGTGCAGTCATATATTGCCTGCCGATCTCCTCCACCGGGGTGCCTTTGAACCGGTTTCTTTCAGGCGTAAAGAAGCGCTGATGCACAGGGCTGGGATCGGGACATCCAAGCAGTTCGATGGTAGTGATATAGTGCGCCGGAGCCATGCGGGTATAGGAGGGGTGAAACTGGTCATCCAGCCCCTCCTTCTTCAGGTATTTATATATGGTATCGATCCGTTCGGCCAGCACCAGGCAGGGTCCCGCTTTCAGTTTGGCAATAAAGAAACGAAGCGGACGCCCGATGGAGCGGGCCATACGGATGGTCTTTCCCTCCCCCCCCACCAGGGCAAACTGCCGGTCAATACCCCTGACACCCTCTTTGTCTCCTGCCCTCACAAGCTCCACAGCTTCGTCAATGGACATATTATATATGATATTTTTTCCGGGATCGGTAAGGTCCACCACACGGTTTACATATTCATGGTTCATTTTCTATCTGTTTAGTTTTGAACAAAATGGGATGATAATTCTATTAATACACTCCCCAAAGGTACTAAAATCAACCCTTTTTAGCTATATGGAATTGATTTAAATAAGGTGCCGGGAGTATGATAAATGTTAAAAAAGCTTAAATTCGCCACAGTACATATATAAATATGTGCACCCTTTTGCTAAACAACAACCAAAATTTAAAGACGATTTTGTTACTTATTGCTAACCTAAAAACTACTTCAATTATGCGAAATTCTGCATGGTGGAAAAGCGGCTTTTTGTCGCTTATCCTGTTTGGTTTTGCGATCAGCTTAACCTTTGCCCAGGA
>DAOWNM010000290.1 GCA_030642565.1 Bacteroidota bacterium
ATCCCTGGGACTCATCTTTGAAGCACAGGTCGGAGAAGGAAAGATTATCGTGAGTGGAGCAGATCTACTAACAGACCTTGAAAACCGGCTGGAAGCGAAGCAACTACTCTATAGTTTGAAAAACTATATGACCTCGTCTCAATTCCAACCCAGAGCGGAAATTTCAATGGATGAGCTGGAGAGGTTAACATCTCCTACCGGACCTTAAAGGTGGTTTCAGCCAGAACAGGCTCCCCCTGGTCGCTATATCCCCGGAAAAGCACCACATACTCGCCCGGGTAATCGGGTGCGGTAAAAGCTATCCGGCTGGAAGATCCCTTCCGGAGCATGAAGTGGGGCATCCACAACAGGGTATTCCGTGTATCGGGCATTTGATCATCCAGTGCGGGAGGATCCTGATGCAGCTGAACAGCAGACTGCATGGCCAGGTAATCGATAAAAAAGGAGTGCTCGGGCAGATCTATGCCTGCCATATTCCTTTCCCTGGATATAAGATTGATAACGCCTCCATAGCGAAGATCCCCCCTGACATACACATCTTCGATCACATCGATTTGCTTGATTTTTGCCGGCGACAGGGACATAAACTGCTCCATATCAAGGACAGGCACCTGATCGACCATCACCAGGGATTCATACAGAGAGAGAGACGGGTTTTCACTCTGTATCAGCAGGGAGGTCCTCCCCTTC
This sequence comes from Bacteroidota bacterium, assembly GCA_030642565.1. Lineage (GTDB taxonomy): Bacteria > Bacteroidota > Bacteroidia > Bacteroidales. Next base: position 691 of record DAOWNM010000290.1, read on the forward strand.
CTTGTATGGGGAGTCACACCTGGAACAAGATTTAGAAATACCTCCCGGAGTGTGGGCAGGAGTACATATTGATCCAAATCCACTGAACGGGTGGGTGTACCATAAAATGACGATCCCTCCTCAACTGGACCCTGATTTAAGAGCGTATCAGATTGCCCGTATATCCTGGATAACTGTACGTTCCTGGCCATGATGGCTGCCCGTTGCATCTCCCTGTCTGTCAGGGAAAAAGGGGAGAGCAGAAAATGGATCTGGCGGGGATCAAAATCCTGGTCGATTCGTACCTTCACCGCTTCGTTATTCGGACCTTCAGGTTGAACAAAAATTTCCAACTTTCCACTTCGCATTGGAAGTCCCACCGTAAACTTCCCCAGAGAATCACTGCGGCAAACCAGATATCCGGACACATCACTCAATAGAGTGAAGTGGATAAGGGCCGGGGGAAGCTCTCCCTGAGTCCCATCCGGATATTGAACAGAGCCAGAAAGGGAGGGCCCGTATCTGTCCGGCAGAAAGTCCACCCGGAAATTTCCCCCGAAATTCTGGTCATAATGCTGTTTCGAATCCCCTTCCACCTGCCCCACGTCCCAGAGGTGATCCCAAGGCGCCACACTGAGCGGAACCACAGTGAGGCAGCCTCCTATGCTATCCGGCAGATGCCCACCGGAAAGCAAGAGATCAAGCACAACACTGTCCCCCCTCCCAAATGATGAATCATGCTTCATAAATTCCACTATTTTCTCCGGGCCGGTACAAACCGGAAGAAGGGTCAAACCTTTTTCTGTTGAAGTTAGCTGGTTCAGTTCGGATCGGTGAGGATTAATGATACGTAAGGGGAGGTAGCTGAAAGTCTCAGGCCCCCTGTTTCTCATCCAGCGGGTATAGCACCTGAGGTAGTAGTGGCCCGTAAGCAAACCGGGCGGAATCCTGATCTCCCCATTCGATACCCGGTTATGAACGGGATACTTCCCCCGGGCTACACGTTTACCATCCACCGATACCAGTTCCACATAGAGCACAGTGCTCCATGGCCCGGGACCGGTGCGCCCGGTAACAGATACAATGGCCCTGAAGCGGATCAGCTCTTCGCACAGGTAGAGAGAACGGTCCGTAAAACAATCCACCTCTTCCAGGATTTGAGCAGCCTCTCTGGTCCAGGCCGAATCAAAAGGTGAACGCTGCGCATAAAGATCAGCACTGTTCAGGACCAACAACGCCAGCATCAACAATGCCAGCAATAGTAACCTCAGAATCCATCCCTCCGGGAGAAATGCCCTTCTAGCGCTATGTATGCTGACTACCATGATTCCCAGTGTTCAGGTTCAATGGTACCCCCACCCTGGACCCTGCAATCGAAACACTCTTCGGGTCCCCAGAAGGAAGGCTTGAAAGGCCCCTGAACATAGATGTATACCGGGAAATGAATGGATCCCTGCACCCAGAGAGTGTTCATGGGTTGATACTCGCACTGGATATGGGGAACATAAAAATCAAAGAGGTTGTTGTTATGGACGAAGAGTCGCTCCTCCCTGAGCTGTGTGGCATAAAAGAAACCCAGCACCACCTCCTCCGGATCGTCCACGTTACAGATGTTTCCGGCAACCGATGCGGGCTGTTTCTCATACATCCCCCCCGACTCCACCGACTGATCGTTCATTCGCTGCCAGTAGTCGTAAGCTACCGATGATAAAGATTGTTGTTGAACGTGCAAACTATAGGTCACAGAGAGCCGGTCCGTTTCATTGGAGACAAAGTTCAGGGGCAGCCTTCTCAGCTCGTTGGCCGACAGGCTCCTTGTGCTTCCGATATAGACATGATCCAGGGGAGCATGCTTCCAGCACTTAAAAATCGTATTGGTCCGGAACTCCTCGACATCTAGGGGGCCCCACATAATATGGGTCCCGATGAGGGAGGCCCAGTACTCCCATGTTTCTTCCACCTGCCAGATGATATTTCTCGAATCGGTGGATTTTCCCGACATATCCAGGTAAAACTGAATGCCGGGACGGGTAAATTCCGGATCGGGGGTCTCCTGCTGGCCCAGTTCCCAATAGACACTATCCAGCTGCGGGCAGGCAAGAATGGTATCGAAGGATGAGCGATATACCAGGTCATCCGGAGTAATCACCTGCAGGCTGACCGCATCACCCACCTCCAGGAAGGAATCGGGAAGGTCGGCCATATAGACCCCTTCCCCTATATTGGTGTAATGGACCATGTTACCTTCCTGGTCCTCAACTGCCACCATACAGAAATCCACCCCCTGGAAAACGGGTAATCGATAGGGGGAAGAGAGGGATACGGTAATCTCATGACGGCCCGGCCGGTCACTGATCATCCCACTGATCACCAGCACCTCCTGCGACTCCTCCAGCACGGGCTCGAAAGGCTCCACGCACGATCCGCACAGAAGGACCAGAATCAGCATGATATGAGATTTATTCACTGGCATAGTTTCCAAGTCTTACATTCCACGATACAGTGAAAATAGGTTGGGCGAAAATAGAGAGTTTGTATCCCCTGATTAAGCCACTTTCGTTCTGGAAATAGACCGAATAGGCATTGTTCCTCCCGGTCAGGTTATAGACCCCCAACATCCAGAAGCTATGGAAGCGTTTATGTTTTTTCAGGCTCCCTTCGATGTTCATGGATACATCCAGGCGGAAGTAGTCCGGGATCCGGTATTTGTTCCGGTCCGAGTTAGGACAACCAGCCATTCAGTCCACCGGCATCTCTCCGGATCATGGTCTCCACCCCGTAGGCTTTCTGCTTCCCCTGAAGGGTTGTACTTTCCACATAGGGACTCTCCGTAAAACTGGCACCATCGCGATACTCCACAATC
>DAOWNM010000136.1 GCA_030642565.1 Bacteroidota bacterium
ACCTCATTGCGCGTTCGGCCATGCTTCCGGTCGAAGATCCTCCTGGTGTTGAACAAGCCGTGAGCGAAGTAAAGGTTTTTCCGAATCCATCCGATGGGCGGTTTCAGTTGACCTTTAAATACAATGGGAAAGAGAAGGTACGGGCAAAGGTGTTTGATATTACAGGTAAACTGGTGAAAAACATTTCAGAAGATCTTATTACGGCCGAAACATCTGTAACCTCCCATATAGATTTGGAGAGTCCAAGCTCAGGGATATATTTTATCAGGATAGAGTGGGGTAAAAGGCTGCTCACCAAGAAAATTATCATCAGGTAAGATCTGAACCTTTATTTGGTTTTAGTGTTTAATAGTGTTCATTAAACGCTAACAGTGAAAATTCGCCTGTTTTTTCTTCCGCTCTTATTACTATCTATCCTACCACTGAATGGTCAACATTCCGATGCCAATATTTTTGGTGATGTTCAGTGCCAGGGGGAGCACATTCCATTTGTGAATATACATATAGAGGGTACCACTATTGGTACTTCAACCGACGTGACAGGTCACTATATGATCATCGATCTGGAGCCGGGAACACATATCATTGTGGCCTCTTCTATAGGTTACACCACCGTGAAAAAGGAGATTACCATTCATCAGGATGAGTTAGTGGAGGTAAACTTTAAGCTTGAGGAGGAGACCATGTCCATCGATGAGGTTGTGGTTACCGGCACCAAGACATTTAAAAGACAGACCGATGCCGCGGTCATTGTGAATGTGATTGATAGTAAATTGCTGGAGCAAACCCAATCCTGCAATATCTCTGAAGGGCTCAAGTTCCAGCCGGGGCTCAGGGTAGAAACCGATTGTCAGACCTGTAACTATACACAGCTGCGGATGAACGGACTGGGAGGAGGGTATTCGCAAATCCTGATCAATGGCCGACCGGTGTTTAGTCCACTTACCGGCCTGTATGGTATGGAACAGATTCCTGCCAATATGGTGGAACGGATCGAGGTGGTTCGGGGGGGTGGATCGGCGCTATATGGCTCCAGTGCCATCGGAGGAACGGTCAATATAATAACCCGTATCCCAAAGGAGAGCAGTTATGATGTGAGTCTCTCATCACAGTTGATCAACGGGCGGACATGGGACAATGTGCTATCGGGCAATATCAACATGCTGACCCATAAAAACAATGCAGGGGCCGGCCGTATATGTGAATCGCAGGATGCGTCAGGCCTATGATCACAATGGAGATAACTTTTCTGAACTGCCACGGCTTGCCAACAACTCGTTTGGGGCCAGTCTTTTCTATAAGCCCAGGTACAACCAGAAGCTTGAACTCAGCTTCAGCAGTCTAACCGAATACCGGTATGGAGGCGAGATGGTTGATGAGGCAGCCCACCTGGCCAAGCAGTCGGAAGAACGGACACATTATGTGTTGATGGGCGGACTCGATTACCAGGTCAATTTTAATAACGAGAACAGTTCGTTTATTCTATACATGGCGGGGCAGAAGACCGACAGGGAGCATTATACGGGGATCTTTCCATACGATTCTACTGAAATCAGGAATCACCTGGCAGATCCGCCTTATGGATTTACTTATAATAACACCATTCAGGCCGGGACACAGATTAACCACCGGATGCAAGATTTACTGGGAGGGGTAAATATTTTAACGGCCGGTGTGGAATATCTGTACGATGAGGTAAAAGATACCATCCGTGCTTATCATTATTCCCTCGACCAGACCACTGGTATTTTTGGACTGTTTCTGCAAAGTGACTGGCAGATCAGGAAGAAATTAACACTGCTGACAGGTTTAAGGGCCGATAAGCATAACCTGGTGGACCGGGTAATTCTGAGTCCGAGGGTTTCCCTGCTCTATAAACTCAGAAACTATACCCAATTTCGATTGACCTGGGGAACCGGTTTCAGGGCACCCCAGGCATTTGATGCAGATATGCATATCGCATTTGCAGGTGGCGGTGTTTCCCGGATCATACTCTCACCTGACCTGGTAGAGGAGCGTTCCCATAGTCTGAGTGGATCGGTCAATTATGACAAAGCGACCAAGGAATTTATTATTGGGTTCACCCTGGAAGGTTTTTTTACCAAGCTGAATAATGCCTTTTATCTTCAGCCGTATGGAGAGGATGATTTCGGTGATCTGTATGAGAAGCGGAACGGTTCCGGTGCTTCTGTTCAGGGAGGAACCCAGAAGAGAATTGTTAAGAACACCCAACCAGTATGGTTATGTTACATATTCGTTAACTCCCGGAGATCGTTTCAATGCTTCATTTGACGGGGTTTATACAGGACCCATGGGGGTGGTCCATTTTGCAGGAGCCCCCGAACAGCCGGTGGATGAATATGTAACCACCCCATCCTTTTTTGAGTTTGGAGCGAAGGTAGGATACACCTTTAAATTTGAGGTTGTGGATAGCGGTCTGGAGATTTTTGGAGGGGTGAAGAATCTGACCAACGCCTTCCAGGATGATTTCGATACGCTGAGGGACCGGGATAGTAGATATATTTATGGTCCGGGAGCGCCCAGAACCTTTTACCTGGGATTACGCCTCCATTCGTTTTAAATCCTTTGTAATCTTTGCATATTATGCGATTAATGCTACCTTTGCGGTCGCTAAAAATGTAGGTTTTAATCAATTAAAATTAAAAGAGTATGCCAGCAAAGATCAGATTACAAAGACAGGGTCGTAAATTTCAGGCGATCTACTCTATTGTAGTTGCTGATAGCAGGGCGCCACGTGATGGTAAATTTATTGAATCATTGGGTCAGTATAATCCCAATTCCAATCCTGCTACCATTGTTTTGGATTTCAACAAAGCCTTAGAATGGCTGCAGAAAGGCGCTCAACCTACCGATACATGTAGAGCTATCTTATCCTACAAAGGAGTATTGTACAAGAAGCACCTGCTTGATGGTGTGATAAAAGGAGCTTTTGACGAAGCGGAAGCTGAAAAGAGGTTCCAGGCATGGATGACCGAGAAGGAACAGAAAATTCAGGCCAAGAAGGATCAGATTAAATCCAACAAAGAGAGTCTCGATAAGAGTCGCATGGAGGAGGAATCAAAGATCAAGGAAGCCAAGGCAGAGGAGATCGCCAAGAAGCGTTCAGAACTTATAGCTGCTGAAGAGGCTGCGAATGCACCTGTTGAAGAGGCACCAGCTGAAGAGGCACCAGCTGAAGAGGCACCAGCTGAAGAGGCACCAGCTGAAGAGGCACCTGTTGCTGAGGAACCCAAAGAGGAACCAAAAGCTGAGGAACCCAAAGAGGAGCCCAAAGCTGAGCTCGGTGACGCCGAAGGCGGAGCCAACGCTGAGGAACCCAAAGAGGAACCCAAAGAGGAACCTAAAGCAGAGGAACCCAAAGAGGAACCTAAAGCTGAAGAGCCTAAAAAAGAGGATTAATAATTTTGACAATGTTGGTTCCGGGAGGAGCAAAGGCGGGGAGAATCTCCAAGCCATACGGAATCCGGGGGGAGGTAAATATCATCCTTGAACCTAAAGCCGGGAATCATATTGAACCTGATAACCCGCTGTTCATTGAAATTGATGGGCAGCGGGTTCCTTTTTTCGTAGAGGAGGTGGAACTGGTTTCTAATGAACAGGCCATTATTAAGTTTGAGTTTATTGATACACTAGAAGTTGCCAGAGAGGTTTCGGGGTGTTCTCTCTATTTTGAGGTAGGTCACCAACCCGATTCTTCAGAAGCTGGAGATGATCTGTCGAATCTTATCGGTTACACCGCATTTGACAGAGAGAGTGGTCTGCTGGGGAAAATATCTGATTATCTGCCTCATCCCATGAATCCAGTGTTTGTCATACAATCTGAAAATATGGAGTTAATGGTACCGGCTGTCAGGGACTTTATCGATCATATCAACCCGAAAGAACAATCCATTCAGTTTATTTTACCGGAAGGGCTGACCACGTTGTAACATTTCTGTTCTACTCTCGTCTTTGGGTTAAATCTGTAATTAACAAAAGCGATAGAGATGAAAAAAGTAATGATTCCCGTGGTTGCAGTGTTGACTCTGCTGCTATTAAATAGTTTCATGATACCTGACGTTCCCAAAGAGGATGTCAGAAAACTGGATACATTCATTGGTATTGGAATCAGTGTGCATGCCGATGTATACTATACTCCTGGCAATGTTCACGAAATCAGGATCGAGGGAGATGACAGGGATGTTGATGATTTGATTACCAAAGTCAAAGATGGTTTCCTTCAGGTGAAGTATGAGGATTGGAGAACCAGGCGTTCAAAACTGACCATCTATATTACCTCCACTGAGCTGGAAGCTGTAAAGATTTCAGGCTCTGCCAGGTTTAGATCAGGGGAGCCTATCACTACAGATGAGATGGATCTGGCCATGTCGGGGAGTGGCGGTATTCTATTTGAAAAACTTGAAGCCGACGAGGTGGATGTGAAGATCTCCGGTTCAGGCGATATAGAACTGCTGAGCGGTAGTGCAGATGAGCTGGATACAAAGATCAGTGGTTCAGGTAAATTGAATGCAGAGACATTTGAAGTTTCAGAATTCTCAGCGGCCATCAGTGGATCAGGAAGTATAAGGATTACAGCGAAAGAGGAACTTGATGTGAAGATATCGGGAAGCGGTAAAGTATATTACCACGGAACTCCAAGGGTAAACAGTATCTCAGCCGGTTCGGGTAAAGTGGTAGCATTATAAAGATTCGGAGCACCCCTGCCTCAATGAGGAAGGGGATACAGGAGCGGTTGTTTATACAACCCCCGCAGGCTGTCTGGAAACGGACAGCCTGTTTTTTGTGCTATGGACAACCTAATAAGGGGTCTGTTATTTAGTTTTCCCATCCATCCTTGATTTTACAAACTATAGTAATCTTAGTTATTTCATCAGTCCATGTTAATAACAATATGACTTGACGCGACAATTCTATCTATATTTAGGATTATAATGCGCAGTCTATGAGGAAGAAGCAGATCATCATTCTCATTTTCTTAATTATGAGCGCCCAATTGTCAGGACAGGTACCCCCTTGGGACTGGGTGAAGGCTTTACATACAAACATGGTGGAGATTGTAACCGACGTGGTTGCAGATCCGGCCACCGGGAGTGTTTATCTGTCTGGCTACTGGCGGGGCCTATTGGACAGTTTTATTCCCGGGGGAGGGACACCTTCCACCGATTTTTCATCCACCTATGGTGCAGACGATGGTATGGTTGCCAAATATGATCCCTCGGGCAGCTTACTATGGGCATTTAAAATAGGTGGAATTAGTCATGACCATATCACAGCCATCCACCTGGATATGGATGGAAATATTTACATCACAGGTTCTGCTTCAGCAGGTACCATTCATTTTACCGGAACCGAATCCCTGACTCCCGATTCAGTCTATATCAACACGGCAGGGGATGATTTTTTTCTTGCGAAATATGATTCGCAGGGAAGATTATTATGGATGAAACACAGTGATGGGAGTTCGTGGACAGAAGGGCGGGGGATCACTTCAAACAATTCGGGTGTATATGCAGCAGGAGCGCAGGAGGGAATCGTTGCTTTCGGTCCGTTGCCTCCTTATACCGCAGACGGGAGCTCAGACATGTTCCTGGTAAAATACAGTCCTGACGGCGATGAACAATGGCATATTTCGGGCAGTAGTAACCTGACTGATTACGGCGAAGCCATAGCATGCGATGAAACCCATGTCTATGTTACGGGTGAGTTTGAAGGTATCGTACTGAATCTCAGTGATTTTACGGGTAGTATCATCTCCACTTTAGTCAATACAGATGCCGGATTAAATGATGTGTTTATTGCTTCCTATACCATTAACGGACTCCACCACTGGACAGAATCTATCACGAGTGATGAGGGAAATTTTTGTCTGGGGCTTGCAATGGATAGCGATAGTCTGTACCTGGCTGGATCCATCGGTGCTCCGGCCTTCTTTCCTTCATTCAGTGGTAATCCTGTGTCCCACAACAGCGAACAAGATGCCTTTGTCTGTTCCATGTCCAAATCAAATGGAGCTACTGGTTGGGTCAGGACCCTGAGAGGGGAATTTTCCGGGGACCAGGTGTCCAGGGATATTTCCATCGATATCGCCGGGAACCTTTACGTTACAGGCTATTTTCAAGAAAATATTTATACGCTATATGGCAATTTCGAAACCAAAGGAGATGAAGACATCTTCCTGGTTTCCTTTACAGATAATGGGTATTACAGGTGGATAAAAACTGCCGGAAGTGTAGATTCAGATTTCGGGAATGGGGTGTCTGCAACTGCCCCCGGAAGTGTTTACCTGGCAGGGGATTATGAGGAACAATGTGAATTCGATTCGATTTCTATTCCCGATGATGTCAATACGAATATGTATCTGGCCAGATTACAACTTCCCTGCCTGGAGGCAGTCGGAGGTGTGCTCAGTACAACAGATCCGGTGGTCTGTGAGGCTGACACGGTCAGCCTGATGCTAAAGAATTATTATGGTTATATAGGGTGGCAAACTTCACCACCAGGCCTGAATTCCTGGAGTACGCTGACTGCCGATCAATCTGACTCCATTGCATTTATTCCTGCAGTCACAGCCGATTACCGGGCCTATCTGACATCCGGAACCTGTCTCCCCGATTCCTCTAATATCATCAATATAGAGGTACATCCATTACCATCGGTCCATATTGCAGGAGGCGGGGATATATGCGGACTGGTTCATGCACTGCTGGCGTCTCCAGGTATCAATACCGGATCGTGGTCCCAGGTCTCAGGACCAGGAATAGCTCTCTTTTCACCCTCTGCTGACAGTGCAAATGTAACTGTTACGGTCAGCGATTACGGACCTTATGAATTCAAATGGATCGAATTCAATGGTACCTGCACTGCTGATTCATCTGTGGCAGTCCATTTTTTTCAACTACCCGTCATCGCATTAATTTCCGATGCACAAACATGTGGATTGCACTACGGATTGCATGTAACTTCAAATATGGATGCTGCTGGATCCTGGTCCATTTCAGACGGACCGGGAAGTGCTATATTTCTACCCGATGAACAAAACCCTGATGCAACGGTACAGGTGGATGCATATGGTTTGTATACTTTCCAATGGATAGCCATAAGCGGTGTTTGCTCAAGCACCGCTGTTACAGATGTGGAATTCCTGAAAGTGCCTGATGTTGATGCCGGCTTAGATATGACCATCGATCCGGGTGATATGGTTCAACTGAATGGTACCGGTGGCGATTCGGTGATCTGGACCCCTGATTACCGGCTGACCGATCCGACC
>DAOWNM010000333.1 GCA_030642565.1 Bacteroidota bacterium
CGGATCTTACCTTCTGCGGTGAGGTCTGCAAATGCCCTGATATGTTCTGGTGTGGTTCCGCAACATCCACCAACGATATTGACATATCCCGAATCCAAAAATTCTTTGATCAATACCGACATCTGTTCGGGAGTTTCGTCATACTCTCCAAACTGGTTGGGAAGGCCTGCATTGGGATGCACCGAAACAAAATGGGTTGACTTATCCGACATCTCCTGTAAATAGGGCCTGATCTCCCTGGCACCCAGTGAGCAGTTCAAACCAATGGAGAGCAAATCCACGTGACTCAGTGAGTGCATAAAAGCCTCAAGGGTCTGTCCCGACAGGGTGCGCCCACTGGCATCAGTAATGGTTCCCGAAACCATCACCGGGATTTTAATACCGGACGGTTCCAGGTACTCTTCTATTCCCATCAGGGCCGCTTTGGCATTTAGTGTGTCGAAAACTGTCTCTACCAGCAGCAGGTCCACCCCTCCTTCCACCAGCCCTTTCACCTGCTCCTTATAGGCTGCTTTCATCTCGTCGAAGGAGATGGCCCGGAATCCGGGATCGTTTACATCGGGCGAAAGTGAGGTGGTCTTATTGGTTGGTCCGATTGAACCTGCTACAAACCTTGGTTTGTCAGGTGTTTTCTGACTAAAAGCAGCAGCGGCTTCAGCAGCGATTCGGGCCGATTCAAAGTTGATTTCATAAACCAGCTGTTCAGCCTGGTAATCAGCCTGAGAGATAGAGGTGGCATTAAACGTATTGGTTTCAATAATGTCCGCTCCAGCCTCCAGGTAGGCCTTATGGATCTCACGGATCACTTCTGGCCTGGTAAGGGATAGCAGGTCATTGTTGCCTTTCAGATCACACATATGGTTCTTAAAACGTTCCCCCCTGAAATCATCCTCTGTGAGTTTATACCGCTGGATCATGGTACCCATTGCTCCATCCAGCAGAAGGATGTGCTCCTTCAGCAGCCTGGTAATCTCTTTCCCGCTTTTGTTTGTCATCATCTCCCGAAATTACTCAATTTTAAACTCGTCTGTCACCTATGTATCAAAGGCTTGCTCGAAATCGGCAATGATATCATCAATATGCTCCAGTCCAACCGAAACGCGCAGCAGGGTGGGTGTGACACCTGCTGCCAGCTGGGCCTCTTCAGACAACTGCTGGTGGGTGGTGACCGATGGCTGGATAATCAGTGTTTTCACATCGCCCACATTGGCCAGGTGGCTTACCAGCTCAAGGTGGTCCACAAGCCTGATAGCCTCCTCTTTTTCCCCTTTTATGCTGAATGAGAGTACGCCTCCGGCACCACGTGGCAGGTATTTTTTTGCATTCTCATGATGTGGACTCTCTTCCAATCCGGGATAGTTCACCTGCTCTACCTTCGGATGTTGCTGCAGCCATCGGGCCAGGGCCAGTGTGTTTTCCACATGCCTTTCAACCCTCAGCGACAGGGTCTCCAGCCCCTGTATAAACAGGAATGAGTTAAAGGGACTCTGGCTGGGCCCCAGGTCGCGCAAACCCTCCACACGGGCCTTGATGATAAAAGCGATGTTCCCGAAGGGGCTGTCACTGCCAAATGTTTCCCAGAATTTCAGTCCATGGTACCCTTCACTGGGCTCTGTAAACTGGGGGTATTTCCCATTTCCCCAGTTGTAGTTCCCGCTATCCACAATCACTCCTCCTATTGAGGTGCCGTGTCCACCGATCCACTTGGTGGCCGATTCCACTACAATGGCAGCACCGTGTTCAATAGGTTTGAATAGATAGCCTCCAGCACCAAAAGTGTTATCCACCACAAGTGGAATATCATGCTTTTGTGCCAGTGCAGCGAACTTTTCAAAGTCAGGAATATTGAATCCGGGGTTCCCAATGGTCTCCAGGTAGATCGCCCTGGTCTTTTCATCGATAAGCTCTTCAAAATCGGCTACATCCAGCGACGCTGCGAACCTTGCATCCCAGTTGTAGTTTTTAAAGGTTACATTAAACTGGTTGTAGGTACCACCATAGAGGTATGGACTGCTCACAATATTATCTCCTGGAAGCAGTATGGTGCTTAAGGCAAGGAATTGAGCTGCATGTCCGGAAGCAACAGCAAGAGCTGCTACGCCCCCTTCCAGTGCAGCAATCCGTTGCTCAAAAACATCATTGGTCGGATTCATGATCCGGGTATAGATGTTTCCAAACTCCTTCAGAGCAAACAGGTTGGCTCCGTGTTCGGAGTTATTAAAAGTGTAGGATGTGGTCTGATAGAGCGGAACGGCCCGTGCATTGGTGGCTGAATCGGGAGTGTGTCCTGCATGGATCTGCAGGGTCTCAAAGTTTTTATATGTAATACTCATGATATTTGAATTTTAATCCTGTAAAACGATAAAACGGTGATAACACTGATAGAGTAACAGTTAAGAAGTAAAGAAGTTATTTTATGTTATTATCTCCCTTACGGGTTAGGTTGTGGCACCTTCGCCTGTTGACGGGTTGCCAGGGGATCGGCGAGCCTAATCTCTTACCCCTTCTCAATAACAATCGCGCTGAACGCGAATTGATGGTATAAAGATATGCTTTTTTTAGAAAGAGTAGGTGAGTCCCAGCCCAAACAGCTCCTTAAACTGTACCTTGGCTTTAAAGGTGTCGTCCACTCCGTCGCCTGTGGTATCCTCACCGAATTGAATGTCGTAATCGTAGATCAGCTGGGTCAGCAATGAGGCCGACAGGTACTCATTGACTTTAAATGTCA
>DAOWNM010000267.1 GCA_030642565.1 Bacteroidota bacterium
ATCCTCCTCTGTTTCAGCGGCATGTATGGCATCGTGGTCCTTGTAGATATGCACATGCTCCTCTACTGTCTGATTATCAGATCCGCTCTTATAACTGTATTCCGCGTGAAAGGCCCCCTTCTTTTTCGGGATAAAAGGCACCCTGAAGATTCCCGGTGTGGATGGCTCTCCCGATGTGACCGAAACCCCATCGATACGGATGGTTACATTGCCTGTGGAACAGGGTTTATAGGTAGCCAGGTCGGTGAGGTGGACCAGGAATTCTATTTCTACCCCGACCTCCAGGGGTTGGTGTTCAATAAAGAATTCGAACTGATCACTGTATAGTGTATATTGCGAACCCTCCCCGTCATGCTGGTGGGAGCTCTCCTGCAGATCGGATTCACGATCGGAGTGTTTGTTACAAGCAGTGAATAACACCAGAAATGAAATAATGATGACTTTATACATGATTTGAATATTTAATAAAATAGCAATGCGGTGTATGCAGGATACACCGGTTACAACATCAAAAAATGAGGGAAAAAACTAGGCGAAAGCAGGAGGTGCCCGAAGGGCTCGGGACCCAATATCTGTATGGGACCTGCAGGGTAAGCTAAGTAAGGTGAATGGACTAGAAGTAACCACCAACGGGGCTTCAGGAATTAATATCTGGCCGGAAACCATCATGGCCCGCACCTGGCCGGTCCACGGTTTGTTTAAAGGGGCACTGTATTTTTCAAATACTACATCATTAAAAGCATGACAGTGGACGGGATGCCCATCTGCATCTGTATCATGATCGTGCCCATGCTGATCCCCGTGCTCGAAAGGATAATCGGTGGCGACGGGCGAATGAAAGACTACGGAATGGTGATGATGCGGCACAAGGTTGTGTCCCAGGAAGGCTGAGAAACAGATTAAAAGAAGATCCGCTATATACCTGTAACCTTTCATTCTATGAGTCGGCAGACGACAAAAATAGTGAATTCTTGATATATCCATAATTAATCCTTCAATTTGTATACGTCGTGCAAGTAATAGAAATGAAACTTGAAGATAGAAACATGCCAGAAAAAACAGATAGTTCCGAAAAAGAGAACAAACAGTATGTAAATATTGCCATTGACCTGATCCTGAAGGTTGGGACCCTATCCATGGTGGTATTTCTCTGCTTTAGAATTCTGAAGCCTTTCCTGGGCATGTTGCTCTGGGGGCTGATCATTGCCATTATCCTCTTCCCGGTTTTCCGGCGTTTGAGGGGCTGGTTGGGAAAAAGGGATAAGCTGAGCTCCATCCTGCTTACAGTAGTAGCGCTCTCCATCCTGGTATTGCCCAGCATCTTGCTGGTTAATCAGCTGGTGGAGGGTGTAAAATTTCTTGCTGCTCATATCCAGGTGGGAGATCTGACCATCCCACTCCCCAGCGAATCGGTGGCCACCTGGCCTTTGATTGGAAACTGGTTGTATGAGAACTGGCTGGAGCTTTCTGAAAACCTGGGAGATTCGCTGAAGGAATATATACCCCAGATTGTATCGTGGGGTGAGAAAACACTGGGCACACTGGCCAATACAGGATTGGGAATTCTTCAATTTGGAGCTTCCATCATTATAGCGGGAATTTTCCTGGTTTTTTTTGAAAAAGGTTCGGATTCGGGCAGGAAGATCTTTAATAAGGTGGTGGGAGAGAGGGGTGACGAATTCCTGGATATCTCCCTGCAAACCATTAGGAATGTGGCCACTGGCGTTCTGGGTGTAGCGGTGATCCAGACCACTCTGATGGGGGTGGGGCTGATCCTTGCCAATGTACCGCTGGCAGCGGTCTGGATCGTGGTGATCCTGGTGATGACCATTTCACAGATACCTGTATTGCTGTTTAATATCCCCCTGATCATCTATCTTTTTGCTTTTGTGGATCCATTGCCAGCGGTGCTCTGGGCACTCTATTTCCTGGTCATGGGAATGATCGACAATATCCTCAAACCTCTGCTCATGGGAAAGGGATCGGATGTGCCCATGCTGGTGATCTTCCTGGGGGCCCTCGGGGGGTTTATAGCATTTGGGTTTATCGGGCTGTTCCTGGGGTCCATTGTTCTGTCACTGGCCCATAAATTGTATTCCACCTGGGTAGCTTCTGAGGCCGCGTAAAAGCTGATATTTGTGAGCATATGTTCATTTGTAATCGGTGTACCACAGTCTTTCACCATCCGGATGCAGCGCACAAGGAGTGCATCAGCTGCCATTCCGACGACATTTAGCATATCAACCAGAGCATACGCAACTGGAAAGAGGAGAAGGGTGTAATGAAGCAGGTAGAAGTGGTGGAGTAAAGGTACCTGTCCCGATTGTAAAACTCCTTTAATCCGGAAACGTAATTGAGCTCTAAACAGAAACAGGATAATCGACCAACAATTAACATTTTATATAACAGTGATAAATCAGTATAGATCATGAATAGTACAGACGTTTTGGTGATTGGAGGAAGTGCAGCCGGACTGACTTTGGCGCTGGCAGCAAAATCACACTATCCCGGGAAAAGTGTAACAATGATAAGAAGAGAGAAAAATGTGGCCATTCCATGCGGAATTCCCTATATTTTTGGAACACTTGAGACAACCGAACAGGATATTTTGCCCGATGCAGGATTGATTAAGGCGGGAGTAGAGATTGTATTGGATGAGGTTACCTCGGTCGATGGGGAGACCAAAACCGTCACCCTGAAAGAGGCAGGAGAGATCTCCTATGACAAGTTGATTATTGCTACCGGCTCCATACCTGTGGTTCCCGGGTGGTTAAATGGAGCTCAGCTTGACAATGTTTATACAGTTCCCAAGGACCTGGTCTACCTCGATGTAATGAAAAAGAAGCTGGAGGGCAAGGAGAACATTGTAGTCATTGGAGCTGGATTTATCGGCATTGAAATGTCAGACGAGTTGAAGAAAAGAGGTAAAAATGTCACTCTGGTGGAACTGCAGCCCAATGTGCTTCCCCTGGCTTTTGATCCTGATTTTGCCAGTGAGGCGGAAACCATTTTGAAAGAACGAGGCATCAATGTGCTGACCGGCCATAGTGTAAAAGAGATCATCGGCCAGGAGAAGGTCGAAGCAGTTAAAATGGAAAAGGATAATCAGATCGAAATATTAAATGCTGATGCGGTTATTCTCTCCATGGGATATGAGCCCAATGTGAAACTGGCCAGGGACCTGGATGTAACTTTTAACAGGGATGGCTTTATCAAGGTGGATGAGTATATGCGCACCGATCACCCCGATGTTTTTGCAGTGGGGGATTGTGCCGAGAAACGTGATTTCTTTACCAGGAAGCGCTCCAAAGCGATGCTGGCATCCATCGCATGTGCAGAGGCGAGGGTTGCAGGCATGAACCTCTATAAACTATATACCCTGAAAACCATTAGTGGGACCATTGCCATCTTCTCCACCGCCCTGAACGGTACAGGTTTTGGAGCTGCCGGTTTAACAGAGACCATTGCCCGTGCGGAGGGTTTTGATATTATTGTAGGAAAATTTGAGGGTGTGGACAGGCACCCCGGTGTGCTGAATAATCCCCATAAGCAGATTGTAAAACTGATTGCCGGCCGCGAAAATGGCATTATCCTGGGAGGTGAAGTGATGGGCGGATCCAGCGCGGGAGAACTGATCAATATCATCGGTCTGATTATACAGAATAAAATGAACGTGAACATGCTGATGACTGCCCAGATCGGAACACATCCCATGTTAACCGCTTTGCCCGCAGCTTAACCTTTGATCAAGGCGGCCGAAGTGATTGCAAAAGAGTTCTGGAAACATTAAATTAGCATTGTGGAAATAATGGTATTATCGGAAGTGAGAGCTATGGACGGATTTGGATCCGAACATGGCCTCTCTTTCCTTATTGAAGTGGATCAGAAAATGATCCTTTTCGAT
>DAOWNM010000016.1 GCA_030642565.1 Bacteroidota bacterium
CAGAAGTTCGATTACAAACCTGATATTGTTGCCCGCTCCCTGGCATTAAAGAGGGAGATCAGGCGGGTAGTTGTTATGCCCCGTTTAATCAGTGAACATACATTCTGGAAGTTGCCACAGGAAGGGATTCAAAAAGCGCTTGACCAACTCTCCCAATATCAGATCCGGATCGATACATTCTATTTTGATCAGTTCGACCGGCACGGTTTTGTCAAGTGTATGGAGGGATTTCCATTTGGCAATGTGGAGGGAGTATTGTTTGCCCCGGTGTTCCATAATGAATCGATCGATTTTCTAAACCGTTGTGGGCAGGAGCACACACCGGTGGTACTTTTCAATTCTATGCTGAAGGCTTCTTCGGTAAGGAGTTTTGTGGGTCAGGATGCGTTTCAAAGTGGTGTTGTGGCTGCCAGGCTGATCGATTACGGGTTGGAACCCGGGCGGGATCTGGCTATTGTAAATATGTCGGCCCGAAAGAATCATTACGCACATATCATCGACCGGGAAAAGGGTTTCAGGAGCTATTTTACGAATCAAACTGAGCGATTAAACCACTTGGTAACTCTCGATCTGAATGGGGCAGATGATGCCATCCTGGAGATGAAACTGGATGAGATCTGTGGAAAATATGATATTGCCGGCCTCTATGTCACCAACTCCAGGGTGCATAAAGTGGCACGCTACCTGGCCAGAGATCCCACTGGAAAAGTGCGGCTTGTTGGATATGACCTGCTGCCGGAAAATATTGAATATCTGGAGAAGAACCGGATCGATTTCCTGCTTTCTCAGAAACCTGGCGAACAGGCGTTCCTTGGATTGACCTCCCTGTTTAATCTGGTGTTTTTCAATCGTGAGCCTGAAGCGAAGCAGTGGCTTCCCATAGATATTATTACCCGTGAAAATTTACCTTATTATTAACCCAAATTATTTGATTAAATGGAACATCTGGCATTCAAATCATTAAAGGACAAAGTATGTGTGATTACAGGAGGTGGCGGAGTGCTGGGCACCTCCATGGCCAGGGGACTGGCTTCGGCAGGGGTGATTACAGTGATCCTGGATATCAATGTAGAGGCTGCGAAAAAGGTGGCATCAGAGGTCTCTTCCGATTACGGTGTAAAGAGTTATGGATTTAAGACCAATGTACTCGACAGGAACTCCCTGGAGGAGGTTAGAAAACAGATATTGGATGAGGTTGGTGAAATTGATATGCTGATCAATGGAGCAGGGGGGAACTCTCCCAAAGCCACTACGCGCCTGGAACAGATTACAGAGGAGGAGCTGGATCAAATGGAGGATGGATTCTTCGGACTGGAGCTGGAGGGATTTCAGAAGGTGTTTGACCTCAATTTTACCGGGACCCTCCTGCCCACAATGGTTTTTGCAAAGGATATGGTGGCACGCCAGAAAGGTGTGATACTGAATGTGTCCTCCATGAACGCTTATAAGCCTTTGACCAAGATTCCTGCCTATTCGGCAGCCAAAGCCTCCATTAATAACTTTACCGAATGGCTGGCTGTCCATTTTGCCAAAGTGGGTGTAAGGGTCAATGCCATAGCACCGGGTTTTTTCCTTACCAACCAGAACCGTTTTCTGGTCACTGATGAGCAGACAGGTGCGCTGACACCCCGTGGAGAAAAGATTATTACCAATACACCCATGGGGATATTTGGTGAACCGGACGACCTGAATGGAACCGTGCTCTACCTGTTGTCGGATATGAGCAGTTTTATCACCGGAATCTGTATCCCGGTAGATGGTGGATACAGTGCATTTGGAGGAGTCTGAGATGATCTATTTTGAACAGGGGGCACCCGATGCGGTGTTAACGGACCAGGATATTGGCAGGGCTATGACCGGGGCACTTCGTAGAATCGGGCCAAAGAAGAGGGTGCTTGCCATTCCACCCGATATGACCAGATACCACAGTATGGCCGGGCGGCTCACCGAGATAGCGTGGGAGTATTACGGGGAGAGTCTGACCGATGTCCTTCCGGCACTTGGAACCCACGCGGCCATGACAGGGGAGGAGATTGAAAAAATGTTTGGTGAGGTACCACGATCCATATTCAGGGTGCACGACTGGCGGAACGATGTGGTGTCCATGGGGGAGGTCCCTGCAACCTATGTTGAAGCTGTCTCTGAAGGGAGAGTATCCTACTCCTGGCCTGCCCAGGTCAACAGGCTTCTGGTAGAGGGTCAACACGACCTGATCCTCTCCATCGGACAGGTGGTACCTCATGAGGTGGTCGGGATGGCCAATTACAATAAGAATATTTTTGTGGGTACCGGTGGAACCGAAGGGATCAATAAGAGCCATTTCCTGGGAGCAGCCTATGGGTTGGAGCGTATAATGGGACGTGCAAAAACACCGGTCAGGGATCTGCTTAACTATGCCTCTGACCACTTTGCAGCTGAACTACCCGTTGTATATATACTGACGGTGATTGGGCGCAATCAGAAGGGAACGCTGGTGGTACGGGGACTCTATATTGGCGATGATGAGGAGTGCTTCATGAAGGCTGCGAAGCTCTCACTGGAGGTTAATTTCCAGATGCTGGAGCAGCCCCTCCATAAAGTGGTGGTCTACCTGGAGCCGAAGGAGTTCAAGAGTACCTGGCTGGGGAACAAGAGTATTTACAGGACCCGGATGGCCATTGCCGACGGTGGGGAGCTGGTGGTGCTGGCACCCGGACTAAAAGAGTTTGGTGAGGATGAGGAGATCGACCGGTTGATCAGGAAATATGGGTACCTGACTACCCCTGAGATACTGAAAGCGGTGGAAGAGAACGTCGATTTGCAGGAGAACCTCAGTGCAGCGGCCCACCTGATCCATGGCGCCACAGAGGGAAGGTTCAGTGTAACCTACTGTCCCGGTCATCTGACCAGGGAGGAGATTGAGTCGGTGAACTATCGCTATGGTGAGCTGGAAGTGTTGGCTACCCGGTATGATCCCCTGATCCTGAAGGAGGGCTTCAATACCATGCCCGACGGGGAGCAGATCTACTATATCTCAAATCCGGCCCTGGGACTCTGGTCCTGGAAGGAGAAATTTAAATCATAAGAGGATGATTAAGATCGTTGCTGATAATAATATTCCTTTTCTGGAGGGTGCACTGGAGGGTGCGGCCAGGGTGGAGTATCTTCCCGGAGGTGAGATCTCAAGGAGCCACCTGCTGGATGCAGATGGATTGATTATCCGGACCCGGACAAAATGTAACAAGAAGCTGCTGGAGGGGACATCCATTCGTTTTATCGCTTCTGCAACCATTGGTTACGATCATATTGACGCGGATTATTGCAGGGAAAAAGGGATCGGATGGACCAATGCACCCGGATGTAACTCCTCTTCGGTCGAGCAGTATATTGTCTCCTCACTGCTCTGGCTGGCCGTTCATCGCAGCTTCAACCTCTCCGGTAAAACACTGGGGGTGATTGGTGTGGGAAATGTTGGAAGCAAAGTGGCCAATGCAGCAGGGGCACTGGGAATGAATGTGCTGCTTAACGATCCGCCCCGTGAGCGGGCAGAGGGGAGTGCTGAATTTGTCTCGCTGGAGGCATTAATGAAGCAGTCAGATATCATTTCATTGCATGTTCCCCTGAACAGAGTGGGATTGGATAACACGCACCACCTGGTCAACCCTGAATTTCTCACTCATCTGAAGAGCGGGGCCATTCTGATCAACACCTCCCGCGGGGGTGTGGTGGATGAACCAGCGCTCATGGAGGGGATCCGGAGTGACAAATTATCAGATGTGATCCTGGATGTATTTGAAAATGAACCAGCTATCAACCAGGAACTGCTGGAGGCCATTACGCTGGCGACCCCGCATATTGCAGGCTACTCCCTGGATGGTAAGGCCAATGGCACTACTATGTCGGTTCGTGCATTGAGCCGCTTTTTTGGATTGGGGCTCAATCATTGGTCGCCCGCTTTTATACCTGGGCCGGAAATTCCTGAAATAGTCACCGATGCTTCTAAAAGTGATCTCTCAGAACTTTTATGGGATATTTTTCACCAGACCTACGATATTACTTCTGATGATCAGCGTTTGAGAAGTGCTCCGGACACCTTTGAGAAGTTAAGGAGCGATTACCCTTTTCGAAGGGAGCCTGAAGCATATGTGGTCAGGCTTTTCCAGGGATACCCTGAGGTTAGGTCACTCCTGGAAAAGCTGGGGTTCGAAATTAAATAAAATTGATTCAAATAATAATACAAAACAGACAGAGATGAAAACAAAAGCAGATATCGGACTGATCGGCCTGGCAGTAATGGGCGAGAACCTGGTGCTGAACATGGAGCGAAACGGATTTACCGTGGCACTCTATAACCGCACCGTCGAGAAAGTGGATAAATTCGTAAATGGCCGCGGAAAAGATAAGCGCTTTATTGGCGCACATTCCATTGAGGAATTTATTGCATCGCTGGAGCGCCCCAGGAAAGTGATGATGCTGGTAAAGGCTGGAAAACCGGTGGATGATTTTATAGAGATGCTGCTTCCCCATATGGAGGAGGGAGATATCATTATCGATGGTGGTAACTCCCATTTTCCCGATACCATTCGCCGGACCCGGTATGTGGAGAGTAAGGGACTATTGTTCATCGGAACAGGAGTCTCAGGAGGAGAAGAGGGTGCCCTGATGGGACCCTCCATTATGCCTGGCGGATCAGCGGAAGCATGGCCTCGTGTGAAGGAGATCTTCCAGGCTATCTCGGCCAAGGTGGAAGATGGAACTCCCTGTTGCGAATGGGTGGGAGATAATGGCGCCGGTCATTTTGTAAAGATGGTTCACAATGGTATTGAGTATGGTGATATGCAGCTGATCAGTGAGGCCTATAACCTGATGAAGAATCTCCTGGGGATGAGTGCCGATGAGATGCACGATGTTTTCAGGGAGTGGAACAAAGGGGAGCTGGATAGTTACCTGATTGAGATTACCAGGGATATTCTGGGATATCGCGATGAGGATGGAGAACCACTGGTAGAGAAGATCCTTGATACAGCCGGACAGAAAGGGACCGGGAAGTGGACCGGTATCGAGGCCCTGGACCTGGGAATTCCCCTGACCCTGATCGGGGAGTCTGTATTCGCCAGGTGCCTCTCGTCCATCAAGGAGGAGCGGGTGGAGGCTTCAAGGGTCCTGTCGGGACCGGTTCCCTCATACGGGGGCGACAGGGCGATGTTTATCAATGATATCAAGAGTGCACTCTACGCCTCTAAGATTGTCTCCTATGCCCAGGGATA
Organism: Bacteroidota bacterium; assembly: GCA_030642565.1. Taxonomy (GTDB): domain Bacteria; phylum Bacteroidota; class Bacteroidia; order Bacteroidales. The sequence continues at coordinate 5,247 of DAOWNM010000016.1, forward strand.
TACCCTGATGCGTGAGGCGGCAAAGGAGTATGGTTGGGAGCTGAACTATGGCGGAATTGCCCTGCTCTAGAGAGGTGGTTGTATCATCCGGTCAGTTTTCCTGAGTAAAATCAAGGATGCATTTGATCAGAATCCTGCCCTTGCCAACCTGCTGCTGGATCCCTTCTTCAAGGAGAAGGTTGAAGTTGCCCAGGAAGGATGGCGCAAGGTGGTAGCCACTGCACTGGTGAACGGAATTCCTGTTCCGGCATTCACCACGGCGCTGAACTATTTCGACGGGTACCGTTCGGAACGTCTTCCTGCCAATATGCTGCAGGCGCAACGCGACTACTTCGGGGCACATACCTATGAGCGGGTGGACAAACCACGGGGTGAGTTCTTCCATACTAACTGGACCGGCAGGGGGGGAGACACCAGCTCATCAACCTACAATGTGTAGCTATCAATTAGTATGAAAGTAAAAGCCGGGAAGCATTTCTGCCCCGGCTCTTTTTTATCTTTTTTTCAAAGCAACCGTGCTTGCGTGCTCAGCTAGTTAACCGTTAAACCCACCCACACGGGTATAGTTGTCCTGTGCGTTGATATAGAATGCTTTGTATTTGATGTAGTGATTTCCTTTTTTGAATTCCCAGTGCACATTCTTGGCTTTGAAAATCTTCCCGATACACGCTTCAAAGATCATGGTATAAGAGATTCCGGTGATCATTTCAGCTTCCAGTATGCTTTTGAATTCCACACTCCTGTCTGCGAAATGTCCGACCACAGGTAGGGAGTATTTTTTCTGGGTTCTTTTTTTCTTAGCTCCCTCATTTAGCAGAGGAGTTCTTCTGACTTCTACTTGTTTATCCGACATATAAGCTGTTTTATCTCTAATACGTAAATGTATATCAAAATGTTATCCCTGCGATAAAATTAAGAAAAAAAATAGAACCAGAAGAGGGAGGTTTTATTAACAAATAGTGTATTTTTAACACGCCCTGAAGTGAAAGAATCAAATGAAAACCCTCATTGCATACTCAACTACACTAGGTTGTACCGAACAGTGTGCCTCTAAACTGAAAGATGATCTTGGTGAAGGGGTGGAGATGATTCGAATCTCCCGTCGCAGAAGGTTCAACCTGCAACAGCATGATACCATTATCGTCGGAGGTTCTATCCATGAAGGAATGATTCAGCGATCGGTGCATAAATTTTGCGAGAGCAATCTGGAGGTGTTATTACAGAAGCAGGTGGGTCTCTTTGTCTGTTGCATCGATCCCGATGCCAATGAGCAGGAGCTTATCGATCGCGCTTTCCCTGCACAGCTGGTGGAACATGCGCTGGCCAGCGGGTTCTTCGGTGGGGAGTTGAATATCAAAAAGATGAACCTGCTACAGAAGATCATGACCCGGAAGGCTGCCCGCCTGCAGAAGGAGCCCGATATTGATTTTCAGAGTATTCTTCAGTTTGCCAGGACGATCCACGAACTGGGATCAGACGATAATTTCAATGGTCCCATCGTACACATGTGATGCGGGTCCGGTAAGGTAGATATGCGCAAAGTGTTGGTGATCCCGCGCCTTAAATGAAACATTTAACTGGCCTCCTCTTGTATTTACCTGGTATGATAAAATGTCAGTACTGAAGTGGAAACTTGCCGAAATGGCAGCTGCAGTAACGCCGGTTCCACAAGACCAGGTTTCTCCCTCTACACCGCGTTCAAAGGTTCTGACCGCAATCTGACCTGAACCGGATCCCGGTTCTGCAAAATTGACATTTACTCCACCTTTGCCAAACCTCTCCTGGTGCCTGATCTCCGCTCCTTCATGCTCCACATCGATCTCATTCAGGTTCTTGACGAATTTTATGAAATGGGGAGATCCTGTGTTGAGCAGGTAACCATCCTTCAACCGTTCGATTCCTGAAACATCTGCCATTTTCAGGCGCACCTTACCATTGGGTAGAAGGGAGGCAGTGTGTACGCCGTCAATGCCATTAAAAGTGGTTTCCGTGCTCACAATCCCCAGTTGCCGGGCAAAGGCTGCGATACAGCGTCCACCATTTCCGCACATGGTGCCCTCTCTTCCATCGGCATTGAAGTAACGCATGGTGAAGTCGAACCCGCTGCTCTCCTCCAGGATGATCAATCCATCTCCACCCACTCCAAACCTGCGGTCACAGAGCCGGTTGATCAGATCGGTATGGAAAAGGGAGCTCTCCTGATCTCTTCCGTCTATCATAACAAAATCATTTCCAGTACCATGATATTTCGAAAAGTGAACAAGCATAGAGGGTTGCGCGTTAAAAAAGGTTAAAAGTAGAGTGGATTACCAATTATTTTTCAATTCAAGCTGTTATGATAGTAAATTGCCTTCTGAAAGGCACGGAATTTGATTATAAAATTCTGCATTAACAAAGGTATTAATTAAAAATATAGAAAGATGAAAGCAAGGAGATTCCTGGGTCTATTTGTGGTAGCAATTCTGGGTGCAATGGTTGCAATTATTGTATATGCAAGGTTGTTTCAATCTGAGACGGCTGTGGTGGAGGTTCCTGCTCAGAACAGGTTCCAATATGTTAATCTCCCGGGAGTAGCATCCGGCAGTGCACTTGATTTTACAGCGGCAGTAGAGCAGTCTATTGATGCGGTGGTTCATGTGAAGACCAAGGTGTTCAGAGAGTACCAGGTGAATCCCTTGTATGAGTTCTTTTTCGGGGAGCAGCCCAATAGCGATGCTCCTCCGATTTTGGGTTTTGGAAGCGGGGTGATCATCTCCGATAAAGGCTATATCGTGACCAATAATCATGTGATTGATGGTTCGGACGAGATTGTGGTGGTGCTCAATAACAAACGCGAATACAGTGCACGGTTGATGGGGACAGATCCCACGACCGATCTGGCATTGCTGAAGGTGGAGGCGGAAGGACTCTCCTGCCTGCCTTTTGGAGACTCCGATGCACTCAGGTTGGGCGAATGGGTATTGGCCATTGGGAACCCCTACAACCTCACAAGCACAGTAACTGCAGGAATTGTCAGTGCCAAGGCAAGGAACATCAATATCCTGCGATCGCAGGAGTTTAGTATTGAGTCGTTTATTCAGACCGATGCTGCAGTGAACCCGGGGAACAGCGGTGGAGCCCTGATCAACACCAGGGGCGAACTGGTGGGGATCAATACGGCCATCGCATCCCGCACCGGCGCCTTTTCCGGTTATTCATTTGCAATCCCGGTAACCATTGTGGAGAAGATTGTGAAGGACCTTATCGAATATGGAGCTGTTCAGCGGGCCATTCTGGGCGTGGAGATAAGGGATGTGACAGCCGAACTGGCCCAGGAGGAGCGTTTAGATGAGATCGAAGGAGTCTATGTGGTCACAGTTCGTGCCGAAGGAGCCGCCAGACAGGCCGGAATCAAGGAGAGCGATATCATTATCTCCATAGACGAAACAAGGGTAAACAGCGCTGCAGAGTTGCAGGAGTTGGTCTCCAGATACCGGCCCGGACAGAAGGTGAAGGTAGTTATTAAAAGGGATGGAAAGTTGAAACAATTTGATCTGCTTTTGCGTAACCTTGAGGGCAGCACAGAAATTGTGAAGCGAGAAGATGTGTTGGAGTTGCTTGGTGCCAGCTTTGAACCGCTCTCTGAGCGGGAGAAGCAGAATCTTGGTATACGAAATGGACTCAAAGTTAAATCTGTCAAGAAAGGAAAGTTTATGAAGGTGGGAATCCAGGAAGGGTTTATTCTTACCTCAGTAAACAAAAAGCCTGTTGGCAGTGTTAATGATATTGCAGCAATTCTTAAAGATTCTAAAGGAGGGGTTATTATTGAAGGCGTGGACCGGAACGGTTCAAGGTCTTATTATGCGTTTGGCATGTAGATTCTTTCTGATTTAATATAAAACTATCCTTATTTAAATTGACTAAAGATAAATAAGCGGGTACATTTGCAGAGATTTTTTTTTCTATTCATTTGATTTGAGAAGTAGTACATGAGACAGTTAAAGATCACAAAATCCATTACCAACAGGGAAAGTGCTTCACTGGACAAGTATTTGCAGGAGATTGGTAAGGAAGAGTTGATCACTGTTGAGGAAGAGGTTGAATTGGCTCAACGGATCAAAAAGGGTGACCGGGCCGCCCTTGAAAAACTCACCCGGGCAAATCTGAGGTTTGTCGTTTCAGTTGCCAAGCAGTATCAGAACCAGGGACTTAGCTTACCCGACCTTATTAATGAAGGTAACCTGGGTTTGATAAAGGCCGCTGAAAAATTTGACGAAACCAGGGGTTTTAAATTCATCTCGTATGCCGTCTGGTGGATCAGGCAATCGATCCTTCAGGCACTGGCTGAACAATCGAGGATCGTTCGTCTTCCACTGAACCAGGTTGGTTCACTGAATAAGATCAACAAGGCGTTTTCGAAATTTGAGCAGGAGAATGAAAGAACCCCTACCCCGGAGGAGCTCGCTGAGGCGTTGGACCTTCCCAAGGAGAAAGTGGCTGACACACTCCGGGTTTCGGGAAGGCATGTATCCGTTGATGCACCCTTTGTCGATGGTGAAGACAACAGTCTGCTGGATGTCTTGGTGAACAATGATTCACCCAATGCAGACAACACCCTTATCAATGAATCTCTCTCCCGTGAGGTGGACAGGGCTCTGGCCACACTTACCGAAAGGGAAAGAGATATCATTAAACTTTTCTTCGGAATTGCCTGTCAGGAGATGACATTGGAAGAGATTGGCGAAAAATTCGGACTGACCCGCGAACGCGTGCGTCAGATCAAGGAAAAAGCGATACGCAGACTCCGCCACACTTCCAGAAGTAAACTCTTGAAGACATACCTTGGGTAAGAGACATAATTTGATCGTGAAACGGGGTTGCCGAGAGGTAGCTCCGTTTTTTTTAGTGTTTTTGCCGTTACGTAGTCTCCTCCTTATTGGTTAGCAACTCCTGGAAAGCATACATCTCATCGCGGTGGCGGGCAGCTTCGATAAAGTCCAGCTCTTTGGCCGCTTTTTCCATCTGCTTTTTCGCTTTATCAATGGCCTTTTCCAGTTCCGGTTTGCCCATATACCTGACCACCGGATCGGCTGCAATATCACTTTTGGCCTGGCCTGCATAGGCACTCTCCATGCTCAGCTGGTCCCGGCTCTTATCAAAGAGGTTGTATATAGATTTTGTAATCTGTGTTGGAGTAATCTGATGCTGACCGTTATACGCCAGCTGTTTTATTCTTCGCCGGTTGGTTTCATCAATGGTTCGCTGCATGGAGCCGGTAATCTTGTCGGCATACATGATCACCTTTCCATTCAGGTTCCGGGCGGCACGTCCGGCAGTCTGGGTAAGCGAGCGTTCCGATCTTAGGAATCCCTCCTTATCTGCATCCAGAATAGCAACCAGGGAGACCTCCGGCAGGTCAAGCCCCTCTCTCAGCAGGTTGATACCCACCAGTACATCAAAGGTGCCTTTCCTTAGGCCCTCCAGGATCTCCACCCGATCCATGGTAATCACATCCGAATGAATATAACGTGTCCGGATATTCAGTTTAACCAGGTAGTTGGTAAGCTCCTCGGCCATCCGCTTGGTCAGCGTGGTTACCAGGACCCGTTCATTTTTATCAACGCGCTGGTTAATCTCTCCAATCAGCTGGTCGATCTGGTTCAGACTTGGTTGTATCTCTATGGCCGGATCCACCAGACCAGTGGGACGGATCACCTGTTCCACAATAACCCCTCCGCAACGCTGCAATTCATAATCGGCAGGTGTAGCGCTGACAAAGAGGGTTTGCCCGATGAGGTTCTCAAATTCATTGAATTTCAGTGGCCTGTTGTCCATAGCCGCAGGCAACCGGAACCCGTACTCCACCAGGTTCTTTTTTCTGGAGAAGTCCCCGCCATACATGGCATGCACCTGGGGAAGGGTCACATGGCTCTCATCAATCACTGTGATAAAATCGTTGGGGAAGTAGTCCAGCAGGCAGAAGGGCCTGGTTCCGGGCGAACGGCCGTCAAAATACCTGGAGTAGTTCTCAATGCCCGGGCAAAAACCCAGCTCCCGGATCATCTCCAGGTCGTAGGTGACCCGCTCCTCAATCCGCTGCGCCTCAATCAGTTTCTGCTCCCCCTTAAAGAAGTCCACCTGCTTTATCATGTCGTCCTGGATCTCTTCAATGGCAGCCTTTGTACGCGCTTTGGATGTGATGAAAATGTTGGCTGGAAAGATCACCACCTCGCTGTGTTCCTCTACGGTATGTCCGGTCACCGGATGGATCGATTTGATGGAATCGATCTCATCCCCCCAGAACTCGACCCGGTATGCCAGCTCCGTATAGGCCAGGTGGATGTCCACCGTATCCCCCCGCACCCGGAAGGTTCCTGGTTTGAAGTCAACCTCGTTTCGGGAATAGAGTCCATCCACCAGTCTCCTGAGAAAAACATTCCGGCTCACCATTTCGTTTTTTCTGACCTTGATGGTGGAGTTGTGAAAATCGTCAGGGTTCCCGATACCGTATAGGCACGAAACCGACGAGACCACCACCACATCCCTTCGTCCCGAGAGGAGGGAGGAGGTGGTGCTCAGTCTCAATTTCTCAATCTCATCATTGATGGAAAGGTCCTTCTCAATATAGGTATCTGTTACGGGGAGATAGGCTTCCGGCTGGTAGTAGTCATAATAACTAACAAAATACTCTACCGCATTTTCGGGAAAGAACTGTTTGAACTCACTATATAGTTGCGCGGCAAGGGTTTTGTTGTGACTGAGTACCAGTACCGGACGATCCAATTCCCTGATCACATTGGCCACTGTAAAGGTTTTCCCCGAACCGGTCACCCCCAGCAGGGTCTGGAACTGCTCACCGGCACTAAATCCATCCACCAGTTGTTGAATGGCTTCCGGCTGGTCCCCAGTGGGTTTGAAATCCGACGTGAGCCTGAACTCCATGCTACCAGGTGAATTCTACATAGAGAGGAAGGTGGTCGCTGGGCCCTCCATAATATTCAGCTCCCCCATAGGTGGCAGAGGGGAGGTTCTCTCCATAAATTTCACTGTGATATAGCATCCACTCCTCCTTCAGGATCTGCCCGCTTTCAAACCCCGTGGTCAGCCCCCTCTCCTGGTTCAGCAGGTTGTAGGAGATGATCACCTGGTCCAGCATGTTCCAGTTACCTTTGTAGTTGTAGGTTCCCTCACCCCCGATGTTGTGTAGATCATAGAAGAGGTTGTAGTGCTCTCCCATCTGGATATTGCGACGCTTGTTCAGGGCCGATAAACCGTTTGTAATGCTTCGGTTTGTGGGCTCATCATTGAAGTCGCCCATGATGATCACCCTGAAGTCTGATTCCCTGGCCATCAGCATATCCAATTGCTTCCGGAGGGTAATGGCCGAAAACATCCGTTGTCTTTCTGTCTCCTGCACGCCGCCACTTCTGGATTTCCAGTGATTCATAAAGATATGTAGACTGGAACCATCCGGCCCCTTTCCATGCACATGAAGAATTCCCCTGTAGAGGTAGTCAGGATCTACGGGATCGGCGATGGGAACATATTCATGCGACTTGTATTTGAAAAGATCAGGCCTGTAGAGCAGCGCACACTCGATTCCCCGGGGATCCTGACCATCTTCATGCACAATTTCATACTTCCGCTTGCGCAGACCGCGCACATGAATCAGATCTTCCAGTACACCCCTGTTCTCAACTTCCGCAAGTCCGATCAGCGCCGGAAGCTCCTTACCGGGTATGGATAGAACAACCCGGGCCAGGTCGTTCAGCTTCTTTTTATATCGTTCATAGGTCCATGCTTTCACTCCGGAAGGTGTGAATTCATCATCTTCAAACAGAGGAGAATTGATGGTATCGAAAAGGTTTTCTACATTATATGAAACCACCAGGAACAATTTTACGTTCTTTTGAGAGTAGAGGGGCTGCAATGTGATAAAGATAAGTGCAGTTAGAATGGCTCTGTTTTTCATGGGCGCTGGATAAATTACACTACAAAGATATCAAACATAATGGGACAAAAACAGGATGAACTGTTAAAGCGAATCCAGAAACTGATCAGGCAGAACCAGGATCTGTACGGTAAGAATGAGAAGCTGCAGAAAGCGGTTACTGAGCTTACGGAGCAGATAGAGATGATGAAACTTCGGTTGAAGGAGGCCAGGGAGGGGGTAAAGGGAGTTAAAGCACCGGAGCCTGAAGAGCGGATCAAGAAGTATAAAATGGCTACGGTCCTTTTTGCCTATATCACAGGCTTCAAGAAGCTTACCGATGCTGTAGCTTCTGAGGTGATTATGGACCAGCTGGATGAAGTGCTTATAGAATTTGACCGCATCCTGAAGAAGTATAAGATTCATAAGATCAAAACCATTGGCGATACCTATATGGCTGCGGGGGGAATTCCGGTGAAAAATATTACCAATCCCATCGATGTGGTGATGGCAGCCCTGGAGATGAACCTTTTTCTGAACCAGCTCAGGCGTATCGACGGTAAGCGTTACTGGAACCTGAGCCTGGGAATTCATACAGGACCTGTTACTGCTGCTATATCGGGAAAGAGGAAGATTACCTATGATATCAAGGGCGATACGGTCAATATTGCACACCGCATGCAGGGGGTGGGGGAGAGCGGAAAGATCCTGATTTCGGTGATGACCTATGAGCTGATCAAGGAGTTTTTTGTTTGTGACTATTATGGAAAGATGCCAGTGAAATATAAGGGCGACCTGGAGATGTTTGTGGTGAACGGGATCAGACCGGAATTCTCCATGCGTAACAGAGGGGTAATGCCCAATGCACTGTTTGATACAAAATTCAAATTGATACAGTTTACCGATATCCAGGAGCTGATTCTCGACAGGCTTGAAGACGAACTTCCCCGATACTTATACTATCACAATGTGAAGCATACGGTGGATGTGGTAACTGAGGTGGAGCTGATTGGATGGGCCGAGGGTCTCGACGATGAGGGGATCCTGCTGCTCAAGACTGCGGCACTATTTCACGATGCCGGACATACCATTGACTACAATGAGCATGAGTATCATGGCACAGAACTGGCTAAGAAGTTTCTTCCCGATTACGGATATTCGGAGGAGCAGATTGAAAAGATCTGCAACATCATCCTGGCCACCAAACTACCACCAAGGCCTAAGGATATCTACCAGGAGATTATTTGCGATGCTGATCTCGACTACCTGGGCAGAAGTGATATGATACCGGTCTCCAATACCCTTTATAAAGAGCTGCATGAACAGGATAAGATTGGGACACTGAACGAATGGAATAAGCTGCAGATAAAATTTATCTCCAGTCACTCCTACTTCACCAAAACTGCACGCAGTCTGCGCGAGGTAAATAAACAGAAGCAGATTGAACGCATCAAGAAGCTGATCACTGAGGATTGATCCCGAACCGGATGACTATTTCCCGATCTTAATGGTCAGGTTGATACCATACATAAAGGTGTTGGCAATGAGAACTTCCCCGGTGCCCGGGTCAATGCCATCATCGTCATGCCAGCAGTGGTCATAGCCGATATAGGCCTGGGCCCCTAAGTAGAACTTCTGTAGAATATGCCAGTCATAACCATATTTGAGCGCTGTGTGTACCCCCAGGTTACCCTCTTCGTACATTTCAGTAGTTTCGATCAATCCAATGCTCACCCCTACCTCCGGGGCAAAATAGGAATTTCCACCCTTCAGGTAGTAAAGCCCCCCCAGGTTAAATGAACTCTGGGTCCACTGCTGCAGGGTGGTGGGTATTCCGGTGTAGCCCGTTCCAATGGAGGTCTCTTTTAACATAATATTGAAACACATACCAAAATAGATCCCGTAGGTTCTTTTAATCCTGGTACCAAACTCCAGGTTGAGATTAAATGGATTTATGGAGATCCCCTCGTAGAATGTACCAAAAGTGTGTGAGGCCCCTGAAATTCCAATACCACCCCGGAAATACCGGCCCGAAAAGAGACCGGGATTCTCATCCTCCAATGCGTTTAGGTCCACCTGCTTCTGCCCGACGGCAGTAACCGATAGAAGAGTGAATACCAGGATCAGAACATTAGAAGATAATTTACGTATAAGCATATCAGAGAATTTAGGGTTAATCAGAGTAAATATGGTTATTTTAAAAGTATGAAAACTTTTATCATTCGGTGCGGACTGCTCCTTGTTTTTTTTATATTTCCCGGAATGGGTGAAGTGGAAGGACAATCGGAGGATAAGGAGCACAGGGTGGCACTGGTGATGGGAAATGCAGCCTATCTGAACGGTCCTCTGAAAAACACGGTCAATGATGCCCGCGCCATGGCAGCGGTCCTGGAGGCCTCTGGTTTTGAAGTGATTCTGAAGGAGAATGTGCGGAATCAGAATGAGATGAAGCAGGCAGTTCGTGAATTTGGAATGAAACTTAAAACCGGAGGAACAGCACTGTTCTACTACTCCGGTCACGGGATGCAGGTCAATGGATACAACTATCTGATTCCCATCCAGGCGGTGATGCATATTGAGCAGGAGATTGAGTACGAGGCACTGGATATGGGATTTATCCTGGCCTATATGGAGAGTGCAAAAAGCAGTGTCAATATTGTGATCCTGGATGCCTGCCGGAACAACCCATTTGCCCGCTCCTTCAGGGATACTAAACAGGGTCTCAGCACTATGGTGGCGCCAACCGGCACAATGATCGCATATTCAACGTCACCGGGCTCTGTGGCATCTGACGGGAATCAGGAATATGGGCTCTATACCCGTGCCCTGCTGGAGCATATTCAACAACCGGGAATAAAGGTGGAGGATGTTTTTAAGGGTGTAAGGGCCGATGTGCTTGCAAGAAGCGGTGGACAACAAACGCCGTGGGAATCCAGCTCCCTGGTGGGTGATTTCTATTTCCGGAATGGTTCCGGCGCGGGTTATACGGCTATTGCTGCTCTACCTCTGCAGGAGCAGACGCATAAACCAGTAGTGACCCATACTGAGGTTGAACCGGTCACGCAAACAGTAGCCACACCTGCGGAGGGAATTCCGAAGGATGCATACAAAAAAAGTGGTGTTAAGGTTCACTTTACATGGAAGGCCACTCCCAACGGCTCCTTCTATCTCTGGGTGCAGAAGGTGGATATCAGTCAGCAGACGATCTATGAACTGCATGGCAATAATCTGCATGTTTACCACCGGGCAACCAACCGTGTTTTTATCCTGAAATCCTATGTGCAACGGCTTGATGGATCGTTCCACAGGGGAACAACCTACGATTAATATCTTAAAGGAATAACAGCCCGACATACTTCGTTTTTCACACTCCTGTTCATCTTACTGGTTTCCTGCACAAGCAAACCGGATCCTGATATCGCCTTGATAGAGACCATTGAAAACAATCTATTGCCCTCAGTGCTGGTGGAGGGCGAAGTGGCGGAAGGCATGAATATCTATGATAGGATGGAACAATATCATATACCCGGGGTAAGTATTGCATTTTTAAACGATGGAAAGATCGGTCTGGACGAAGATATCAACCTCTACC
>DAOWNM010000199.1 GCA_030642565.1 Bacteroidota bacterium
CCTGTAGCCAAAGCAGAACCCAAACCCAAAGCAGAACCGGTAGCAGAAGTGGCTAAGCCGGTTGTTGAAGAGGTAAAACCTGTAGCCAAAGAGGTGAAACCTGTAGCCAAAGCAGAACCCAAACCCAAAGCAGAACCGGTAGCAGAAGTGGCTAAGCCGGTTGTTGAAGAGGTAAAACCTGTAGCCAAAGAGGTGAAACCTGTAGCCAAAGCAGAACCGGTAGCAGAAGTGGCTAAGCCGGTTGTTGAAGAGGTAAAACCTGTAGCCGAAGAGGTCAAGCCAGCTCCAGAGGCTAAAAAACCAGCAGCTAAAAAACCTGCTGCAAAAAAGCCTGCTGCAAAAAAGCCTGCTGCAAAAAAGGAGCCAGCCAAGAAGGATCCACCCAAAGAGAAAGCGTAGTGCAGGGAGCGGGAGAATGAGCAATGTTTGCCATACTTGATATTGAGACCACCGGCGGGAGCCCAAAAACAGAGAAAATAACGGAGATTGCCATCTACTTTCATGACGGTGAAAAAATCGTCGATGAATGGAGTACCCTGCTCAATCCTGAGAAACCCATCCCCTATTTTATCACCGGGCTTACCGGAATCACCAACGAAATGGTGGCCAATGCCCCCAGGTTCTACGAGGTGGCCAAAGAGCTGGTTGAACGCACTGAGAACCATACTATAGTTGGTCATAATGTGAAATTCGATTACTCATTTATCAAGAGTGAATTCAGGAATCTCGGATTTGAATTCGAGCGTAATACCCTCTGCACTATTAAATTAAGCAAGAAGATTATACCCGGACATAAATCATATAGCCTGGGTAAGCTCTGCAAAGATCTGGACATTGAGATCACCGACAGGCACAGGGCGGCCGGTGATGCTCTGGCCACCGTAAAATTGTTTGAGTTGCTGCGCGAACAGCAGAATGGGGAATTTGACGCAGCACTGGTTCAAGAACCTTCAGGAAAATATAAGAATCTGAATGAGTATCTGACAGTGGAAGATATTCAGAGTCTGCCTGAGGAATGCGGTACCTACTATTTTTTCGACGAACAGAAGCAGTTGCTCTATATTGGCAAAAGCAAAGACATCCGCCACAGGGTCCTCTCCCACCTTGGAAACGCCACCACCAAAAGGGCCATGGAGATGAAGCAGCGCATTCATTCCATCTCCTATGAACTAACAGGAAGTGAACTCATTGCACTGTTAAAAGAGTCAGGGGAGATCAAGGAGCAGAAACCCCGTTACAACCGGGCGCAGAGGCGAACAACAGCTTATTGGGGACTCTATCCCGGGAAAGATGAATATGGATATATCACCTTCACCCTCCGGAAAATTTCTGAAACCGCAGACGACCCGGTTACCTGCTTTAAAAGTAAGAAAGAGGCCCGTGAAGTGCTTACAAAGATGGTGGGGAAGCACTGGCTTTGCCAGAAGTTGAGTGGACTCTACCAGACCGACGGGGCCTGTTTTCACCACTCCATCCGCCAGTGTAACGGGGCATGCGTTCAGGGGGAAGCTGTGTCAGCTTACAACAAAAGAGCCGAGGCATTTCTGGATAGCCTGACACTGGACCGGGGAAATGTTTTGATCATTGACAGGGGAAGAGAGCCTGACGAGCGAAGCCTGGTTCGTATAGAGAAAGGAATCTATATGGGATACGGATATCTGTCAGTAAATGATGCCTACCTGGGTATTGAGGAGATGCTCGATTGCATACAGCCCTCTCTGGATAACAGGGATATCAGGCAGATCCTGAGAAACTGGCTGAAGAACAATAAGGTAGAGAAGATGCTCTATTACTGAGCCCTTACGGCAGTTCCTTAATCTCTTCCAGGTTCTCCAACCCCGGCATATCCAGACCCGATGCAATACTCGATATACTCTCCAGGTCGATATCTCCCTGGATGGCAATTAAAGCATCTTCGTCCCCGCCGCTAACAATCAGAAGAAATTCGGTGATCTTTCCACCCTCTTCACGGGCAAGAAAGAGTACCTCCTCATCCTGGTCCTTGACCATCATCAACTCTTTGTACTCGGATCGGGGAAGCATTTTCAGCAGCTCAGCTCCAAATGCCTTTGAATTGTCCCCATCCTGCGTCAGGATCTTGATGGAATTGATCCCTGACGTCGCTTTCTTAAATTCATTGTATTCAGGATCGTCCGTTTCAAGGCTGTTTAAAAGGTTGAACATAAAGCTGGAGATATAGACCGTTGTATAGCCCTCCTTCCCACTGTACTTGTCAAACACTTTATCCACAGCTGAATTTTGTCCCGTTGCAAAGAGGGTAAGCATGATCAGCATCCCTCCCATAAATATCCGTTTCATCGTATCTTGTTTTATACTGTTATTTTCAAATCTCACTACCTATCGAAACTTTCAGCCCTCTTCAACTGCCCAAGCAAACTGAGTTCTTTGCTACCCTTATTGATCTTTGACAAAGACTTCAACGGGTCAGAGGCCGATCTGCTCACCTGTTTCACATGTTCAAGTTCACTGGTCCCGGTATTCAGTTTGGCCGACACATATGCCAGCGTTCTTTTGGCCTCTTCATAGGCATCCTGTGGATCTTCATAGGTATCAGTCATCTGATGGGAAGCCAGCAGAGCAGGCTGATCTGCTCTGAAATATCCTACATAAAGAGCAATAACCACCAGCAGTCCGGCGGCTAGCCCGGAGAGTGCAAATACCGAAATCCTTCTGGTCCGGACCACCTTCCTCTCCTGCTGGTCTATTACATCTAATATCCTCTGGTTCAGGCCATTGGGAACCATCATGGAATTGCTGGCAGGTTCAAGTGACCGGAACAGATCCTTGTCGGGCAATAACTCTTCCGGGAGACTGGCAGAGGAGAAGTACTCCTGCAGGATCTTCTCCTCCTCCAGGGTGGTCTCCCCCATATAGAACCGGTCGAGTAACTTACGTATCTTCGTTATACTCTCCATGATGAATACTGTTTTTCAACCATTTCACGCATCTGTTTTCTGGCCCGCGATATGCTCACCCTGATGGCATTCACATTCATATTGACCATCCCGGCGATCTCTTCATACTCCTTTCCCTCCAGGTGGCGGAGGTGGACCAGCGACCGCTGTGGTTCGGGCAGTGCTGCAATCAGGGTATGAACAAGTTCCGCATTCTCTCTCTTTTCAAGATTTTCTGAAGGCGTTTCCGGGTAACTCTCCTGCTTCAACTGCTCCGCCTTCATGGCATCGTGGTTCACTTTTCTTCGCCTTAGATGGTCCAGGCATAAATTACGGGTGATCCTGACACAAAGTGCCTCGATGCTGTTATAATTACCCAGATCGTTCCGCATTCCCCAGAGTTTTACATAGACCTCCTGGACAATATCCTCAGCCTCTTCCCGGCTGTTCATCAGGCGAAAAGCCATCCGATACAACCGGGAACTGTAAGGCATTACCAACAGTTTAAATTCTGTGGATTTCATGCGGCATCAACAGGTTAAAGAACTCCCAAGTTAATGAAACCTATAGATCAATATCGATGTCGTGGTCAATGGATTCTGCAAGCTCTTCCAGGTCGTTTATATTGAAGTCCCCTGTGATGTAGATCAGCACATTATCATCTCCACCTACAATCAGCAGAAATTCGGAAACAACAGCCTTGTCGGCCTTCATCCACATGCGTACCACCTCTCCGCCGTCATCCACGGTAAGGACTTCGGCAAAATCGCTTACATCCAGATCTTTTTTGATCTCATTATAGAAATTAACATCCTCCCATTCCTCTTCATCCTCAATGGTCAGGATCTTTACGCTTGCGATCCTATCCATGGGGAAATCCTGCTCCTCGAGCTCCTCAATTCCCATGGCATTCACCATCTGGAACAACTCGGGACTGATATTTACCGTAGTCACCCCCTGCTGTCCCTTATACTTTGCAAAAAGCTTATCCACGGCACTGTTCTGTGCCATCATAAAGGCCGGAAAGGCTATTGCCAAAATGATTAAAACTACTCTTTTCATGATTTCCTGTTTTGGTTTATAAATGCATTATTATTGATTTCTAAACCGAAGACGAACAGGGCCGAAAATCATTACATAAAAAGTAGCAAAATCTATTTTGCAGGAATATATTTTGTTATTATCTTTGCAACCGCTTTTCAAGCGATAACAGGATGACTCAGTAGCTCAGCTGGTAGAGCACATCCCTTTTAAGGATGGGGTCCTGAGTTCGAACCTCAGCTGAGTCACCACCTTCAAAGAACCTCGATCGGAAACGGTCGGGGTTTTTTATTGGCTGCAATCGGTGGTGAAATAGACATTGGGACTTCGGGTTGTATCCACCACAACTTAAGGAGTGCAGAGCGGTATTGGCCTTCACATCCAGGCTGCTTATCTGGTGATAACAGCAGACCAGCACCTCCAGCTTAGGATTATTGGAAAGGTCTAGCTGGGTAAAATCATAGGGATTCCCATCACAGAAGCAGCAATAATTGGAGATCTCCAAAGAGATCGGTGCAGTATTATTTGTTACATCAAGGCTGGTTAACTGATTGCCATAACAAATCAGATATTTTAAGGACTTCAGATTTGAGATATCCAGTTCTAAAATCGGATTGTTATTAAAGGCGATAAATTCCAGAGCCGTATTGTTAGAAACATCTAGGCTTGTTAATTTGGTACCACAACAAACCAGGGTCGTGCAGGCTTGACATTTAGAAATATCCAGGCTGCTTAGAGTCGAAGAGGCACACCAGATATCTTCCAGGTAGATGTTATTGGAACAATCCAGTTCTGTGATGCTGTTTCTGCTGCAGTGAAGAATCTCCAGGTTCTTAAATGCCTCAATTCCCGTCATATCCCGGATATGGCTGTCGGAAAGCCATAGCCTGATGACCATTTCCGTTTGTATCTACCCCATCTTTTATTGCTGCGGCCAGAAAAGCCTCATCGGTAATGACTCCCCGGTCTTCTTCGGGATCCAGCTCAGGGTCCTTTTCACAGGCCGTAATCAGTAGCAAAGGCAATAAAAGAACTAAAAACCTGCCAATTCTTCTCATAAAAGCAAGTTACGAAACAAGACCTGCCAAAGTCAAGAAAAATATTGATTTTTAGATCTTTAATAAGCATTTTCTGGCAACTCCGAACCATGATAATCGGTAATATGAACCAAGTTTGCCGTGAAAGGCACCATTAAGGCCGCAGGCATATAAATTCTATATCTTTGCGCCCAAAGAAAACTTTACTCAAATAACTAATTACAAACTATTATGAAAAAACTATTGGCATTCCTAGCGGCCCTATTTTTAGTGGCAGGTGTGTTGGCTCAGGATGAGCAGGAAAAAACGAGTGGTAACGAGGGAGATACACCAACC
>DAOWNM010000232.1 GCA_030642565.1 Bacteroidota bacterium
CCTGCAGCGACAGGATCAACTACTGCAAAATTTTAAAGAACTATGCAAAAATAGTTAATTTTGCGGACATCATTAATAGACCATGGCAGAGCCATCCTCCATCCGTCTTGAGAATTTCAAATATGACCTGCCCGAATCGGGCATTGCCAGGTATCCCCTGGCCGACAGATCAGCCTCCAAACTGCTGCTCTACAAAGGGGGAACCATCTCCCACGACCGTTTCAGTCATCTGCCAGAACACCTGCCTGGCGACCCATGGTTGGTCTTCAACAACACCAGGGTGATCCAGGCCCGTCTCAGATTCAGAAAGGAGAGTGGTGCCCGTATTGAGATCTTCTGTCTTGAACCGATCGATCCTGCCGATTATGAGAAGGCTTTCCAGGCCGAAACCACAGCCACATGGCTCTGTCTGGTGGGTAATGTTAAGAAATGGAAAAGAGGTCCGGTCTCCCTGAAAACCCATATCAATGGTGCAGAAGTAAATCTGGAGGCGTTTCTGAAGGAGAGAAGCGGGGATGGATTTATGGTGTCGTTTCGATGGCGTCATCCCGGGGTGACCTTTGGAGAGATTATTGAACAGTCGGGGAGTACACCGATCCCACCCTATCTGAAACGGGAGGCAGAGGAGAGCGACAGGGAGCGTTACCAGACCATCTACAGCATGAACAACGGTTCGGTAGCAGCACCCACGGCCGGACTCCATTTTACCAGTGAGATGATGCAGCAGTTGGAGCAATCGGAGGTCCGGATGGAAAATATCACACTCCATGTGGGCGCCGGCACATTTGTCCCGATCAAGGAGGAAAATGCAAGGAGCCACTCCATGCATTCGGAGCTGGTGGTGGTAAGCAGGAGTTTCCTGGAGCGGTGGCTGAAAAGGAGCGATGGATTGATCGCAGTGGGCACCACAAGCACCCGCAGTCTGGAATCGCTCTACTGGCTGGGTATTAAAATAAAAAAGCAGGCCCCATCCAATCCGTCATCCCTGGCCATTGTACAATGGGAGAACGAGAAACTTCCGCAGGGTATCCCTCTGTCAGAGAGTATTGAATCGCTGCTCGGGTTTTGTAAACTGCACAACCTGGAACATTTGCACTTCTCCACCCAGCTGATGATTGTACCGGGATACCGGTTTAGAACCATCAGCGGCCTGCTTACCAATTTCCATATGCCGGGAAGCACACTGCTACTGTTGATTGCTGCATGGATTGGCGAGGATTGGAAGAGGGTGTATGCATATGCACTGAAGGAGAACTTCAGGTTCCTCAGCTATGGGGACAGCTCTCTGCTGCTCCCCTGACTAAATCAGTGACCTGAGAATGGAGGCGAAAGATTCGATATCCTCTTCGGTAGTATCAAATGAGCACATCCACCTTACTTCCGAACGCTCCTCATCCCAAACATAGAAGAAGAACTCCTTCTGCAGTGCCGGGATTATTTGTGGAGGAAGTGTCGCAAACAGGGCATTGGACTCCACCCGGCGGGTTACTGTTACTCCCGGAATATCTTTGACAGCAGCATAAAGTTTCTGTGCCATCAGGTTGGCATGCCTGGCATTCTCTATCCAGAGATCATCCTGCAGGTATGCACTGAACTGGGCTGCAATATACCGCATTTTTGAGGCCAGCTGCATTCCCTGTTTCCGCCGGTATTTGAAATCTTCGCAGAGGGATTTGTTGAAAAAGATGATCGCTTCACCATACATCATCCCGTTTTTGGTTCCCCCGAAGGAGAGTACATCCACACCTGCCCCGCCTGTCATCTCATAGAGTCCACAACCGATCGAAGCAGCTGCATTGCTGATCCTGGCCCCATCCATATGGAGCAACATGTCATGGCTGTGCGTATAGTTGGCAATCTCCCTGATCTCATCGATTGAATATACTGTACCCAACTCAGTGGCCTGAGTGATGGATACCACCCTGGGTTGCACATGATGTTCAAAACCGATCCCATGCATATGAGAAGCGATCATATCGACAGTCAGCTTCCCATCGGATGTGTTGCAGGTTAGTAGTTTACAGCCCAAAAACTTCTCCGGGGCGCCACACTCGTCCACATTGATATGTGCTGTTTCGGGACAGATGACTCCATGATAGGATTGCGTCACTGTTGAGAGGCCCAGCACATTGGCGGCGGTACCGATAAACACAAAAAATACCCCGGTCTCCTCTCCAAAGATTGCCCTGATCTCAGCGGTGGCCATCTCTGTATATGGATCATCCCCATAGGCAACCACATGTCCCCCGTTTACCTCGGCAAGTGCTGCCAGAATTTTGGGATGTACACCTGCATTGTTATCGCTTGCAAATCCACGACCACTCATGTTACTGCTCATATCTTAAAATTTTTCATCATACCTGGTCCACAACATATCTCCAAGCTCCCATGCTTTCTCCACCACTCTGTCGCCCCACTCCATGGTATGTCCCGTCAGGTAGTTAATTAGCTCCTCTCTCTTACCTCTTTTGTAGAGCTTCAGCGCTTGCTCCTCAATAGCTGCCTGTCCGTCAAAGAGCTCCTCCTGCCAGTTGTCCCACACCCCGTTCACATCGTAACGCATGTCGCCCCATCGCTGTGCAGTGAGTGTGCCCAGTCTGTTAAAGGCCCACCAGGCTGACTCCCTGCTGTACCCGTTGGGACGCCCCGGGGTTTTATAAGATGCTGGCAGATCGCTGCCCGAACAGTAGACCGGCACATAGATGGATGTGGACACATTGTCCTGGGCCAGCCAGACCACTCCTCCGATCTCATCGGGCAACCACTCCCGGCACTGTATAATGGTGGCATACATGGTGTACCATCGTGCAATGGTTCTCTCTCCGCGCCATCCCCATCCCCCGTTGATGCGGAAAAGCTTGTTCATATCATATGGCAGGTGCGGATTGGCCAGTGGAGAGATAACACTTTGTCCCTGCTCGTCCGTTACCACCATCTCTTTGGTCATATCGAACGGGGTTCCCTCGTAATAGTCAGAAAAGACCATCCGCAGATCGGCCAGTGAGACCAGCCTGTCAGGTTTCACAGAAAATGGGTGGTTCTCCGCATTGGGATCAAGCTTAAGAGATGGAGCCAGCAGATCGAATACTCTCCACTCCCTTCTCCTGGCTGCCAGCGAGGTTCGGCTGTGAGGGGCATAAACATAACAGAACAAGAAGGGTTCTCCTTCCTTCCACCAGCCCGCTTCCGCGGCTACACTGTAGATATTTTTACTGGCCATAAAGTGGTCCCGGTCCTCCAGGTCAATCTCCCTGATGGTGCTGGCATTGGCATTGACTGCAACATGGTCGTCAGGCACCCGCTGGGCCACCCATACCGAACCAACCTTTTCCGTTCCCGGACCCATCATTTCGAGGTGCCAAACCTCTCTCTTATCTGCAATGGTCAGACACTCACCATAATCGTTCCAGCCATATTGTGCTGTCAGCTCTCCTGCCAGTTCAATAGCCTCCCGTGCTGTTTTGCAACGCTCCAGCATCAGGCGGCAGAGCCGCTGGCAGTCGATCAGTCCGGCGTCGGACTGAAGCTCCTCTCTCCCACCGAAGGTGGATTCTCCAATACCCAGCTGGTACTGGTTCATGGAAGGATAGGCTGTATTGAGAAACTGGTAGGTCTCCCTTACCTGAGGAATCTCACCAATGGGGAGATGACAATAGGTTGGCATGGCAAATGAGTCACAGGCCACCCTTTTATACATAGTGGTTGTGGCATCGCCGGGCTGTTTGCGAGCCGGAACAACATCCATCCAGGAGCGGGTACGGTGACTGTCGTCGGTATGTGAGGTGATCACCGACCCATCAATGGTCGCTCCTTTTCCGAGAGTGATGGAGGTGCATCCGTCGGCATACCCTCCTTCCCAGTCTGGCTGCTGAGCCGAAAGTATGACTGAAAACAGGAGCAGAGAAGCTGAGAGAACCGGACAAAATTTCATGCAATATTTGTTTAAAATGAGAGTTACGAATATAGTCATATCCTCTAACAGAACCGTTCCATATGGGCCATTTTTACTTTCTTTGCAATTACATTATTAAAGGGGCAAAGTGACTCATTTCAGGTTCATCATACCGGCCATTATTTTGATGGGGATCACCTCATGCTATAAAGAGGTGGAAGTGCCGCTATACAACGGTGCTGTGTTTGAGCTGTCGGTCACCCCGGAAATGCAGGAGTTTATCTATAACAGCAGGGATACATCCTATACTATTGAAGAACCGGGCATGGCGTTTCTTCTGGATGATCGGCCACTGGCTCTGGATGAAATCAGAACCCGCGGCAAAAGTGCCCTGAGGTTTCAGCGGAAGAGTTTTACGGTTTTCTTAAATGAACCGATCTCCATTTCAGGAGGGAACGGATCAGAGAGAAAGCTTCTTACCCGCTTCAAGTTGATTTCCATGGCCATGGATTATACCTATATAGAGAATCGGATTGGGTTTGGTATTCTGGAGAAGCGGGAGATTATGCCACTGTTTTACAGGTATGTGGAGTTGAAAATTAATGGAGCCACCCAGGGAATCTATCTGCTGGTGGAAGATCCTGAAAAATACTATATAGAGTGTGGTTCAGAATTTATTCTTCGCCGGGGATACTATAATAG
>DAOWNM010000235.1 GCA_030642565.1 Bacteroidota bacterium
ATCAGCTCTGGGTTCTGAACCTCCTGGAGAACAAGAAAACCCAGGGATTCTACCTGCAACCCGGGAGCTACCGTGTCATCTTCCGCATGGCCGATCTTAAATCGACATCAGACTGCGTGATCAAAGACTTCGTGGTGCTTGAAGGTACCCCCAAAACCATCAAATTCTATTGATTTGGCCATTGAATCCCGGGATGGGACAATTAAACCAACGACTCTCCGGAGTGTCTAACCACCAAAGTCTGCAGGAATATGCCGGAATGGGACGACAGAGCAATTATTGAAGGATTTAATACTCAGGGCAAAGAGGAGATTGCATTTAACCAGCTGGCGTTAAATTACCAGGAACGGTTGTACTGGCATATCCGTAAAATTGTGATCGGCCACGACGATGCGGATGATGTGTTGCAGAATACCATGATCAAGGTTTGGCGGTCCCTGGCCAATTTCCGTTCCGAATCGGGACTCTATACCTGGCTCTACCGCATCGCCACCAATGAGGCCTTATCGTTCCTGAAACAGAAAAAAAAGAAGGCCTTTGCCCCCTGGGTGGATATTGAGGAGCAGATGTTTGAGAACCTGGAAGCCGATCCATGGTTCAACGGAGATGAGATTCAGCTGAAGCTTCAGAAGACCATTCTAAAGTTGCCTAAAAAACAGAGAATCGTATTTAATATGAAATATTTTGACCATATGAAGTATGATGATATGTCAGTGATACTGGGTACTTCGGTGGGAGCACTGAAAGCCTCCTACCATCATGCTGTAAAAAAAATTGAATCGATGCTGGAAGAGGATTAAACCCTTGACCAGCAAAAATGTCTAACCAATACTGAGATGAAAATGGATCGTAAAAAACCGGATTTGCAGCAGAAATCGCTGAAAAACCACCCTTTTGGAGTGCCTGAAGGGTATTTTGAGAGCTTTTCTGAACGGCTGCATCAGCGAATCAAGGAGGAGGACTCCTCCAGAGTTCCGGTACGAAAGATCGGAACAGTCACCCGATGGGTGGCCATGGCGGCAGCTGTGCTGGCAGCGGCCCTTATCACTACCTCCATTATACGCTTTACCACTTCGAAGGGTGCAGACGGGCTCTATCCCGATCTGGCTATCCTGGAGCAGCTACAGGTATTTGATGATGACCTTTACCTGTATGAACTCCTGGAAAAGGAATCGAACGAACTGGATGAGGATGAAGCTTTTGCCAGTCAGGCCATCGAATACCTGGCCATCAATGATGTGGAAATGGATCTTATTTTTGAATAGTGAAAAGAGAGAATATCATGAAAACCAGAGTCCTGTATTTTATTACCACCCTTATGTTCCTCTCTATCACTTCGGGAACACTTTTTGCCCAGTCGCAGGAGCAGATCGATAAGTTTAACGAGGAGAGAAAAATATACTTCACTGAGAAGCTGGAGCTGACCGAATCGGAGAGCAAGGCGTTCTGGCCCCTATTTGAGGACTTTCAAAACAGAAAGATGAAACTGGTGGAAGATGAGCGGAACACTTACGGTTATGTCCATAAAAACTTCGACAACCTCACCGATGATGAGATCAAGGCGATCCTGGAGAAGGTTTACAAATTGAAGGAAGAGCAACTTCAACTGGAAAAAGAGTACTACCAGAAGAAATTTCACGAGGTGTTGCCAGCCAAAAAAGTACTGAAACTGGGCAAGGTAGAGTGGGATTTCCGACGTCACCTGATTGGCAGGCTGAGGGGACAGGGCGGTGGTCACCGTGGTCAGGGAAGAGGAGCCGGCAGAGGTTCAGAAGAGATTGAACCCATCCCGAGGGCACCATCCCCCGAATTTCTGTAGCTGCTACCTCATATCTTCAGGGGAGTAGTCGCGCATCACCAGCAGATCCTCGGGAAGGTCCAGTTTGACATCCTGCAGGAACTTCACACTGAGGGCAATATCACGATACATCACCTTGTCGTCTTTCACAAAAGAGACCTGTTTTCTATACTCCTCCAGGAACCTCTCCAAAAATGGACTGGTGCGGACCGGATGCCTGAACTCCAGGGCCTGGGCCGCATTGTACAGCTCAATGGCCAGGATTCGTTCCAGATTCAGCATCACCTGGTAAGCCTTGATGGCAGCGTTGGCCCCCATACTCACATGGTCCTCCTGTCCCTGTGACGATTCGATGGAATCGACCGACGACGGGGTACATAGCTGCTTATTATGACTCACCATGGATGCTGCGGTGTACTGTGGAATCATAAATCCTGAATTGAGTCCGGGATTGGCCACCAGAAAGGGGGGCAAACCGCGTGTACCGCTAACCAGCTGGTACGTTCGACGTTCGGAGATATTTCCCATCTCGCTCATGGCTATGGCCAGGTTATCCAGTGCCAGGGCCAGAGGTTGGCCATGGAAGTTTCCTGCCGAGATGATCAGATCCTCCTCCGGGAAGATGGTGGGGTTGTCGGTCACTGCATTGATTTCGTTCCGGAATACATAGGCCACGTAGTTGATAGAGTCTTTGGAGGCTCCATGAACCTGTGGGATGCATCTGAAGGAGTAGGGATCCTGTATATGGGCCTTGGAGCGGCCTATCAGCTCACTTCCCTCAAGCAGCCACCTGATCCTTCGGGCGGTAACCAGCTGTCCCTGGTGGGGCCTGATCCGTTGAATCAACTCATGGAACGGCTCGATCCGTCCATCGAAGGCATCCAGTGACAACGCCGCGATGATATCGGCCAGACAGGAGAGTTTGAACACTCTTAGACAGAGGTATACTCCATAAGCGCTCATAAACTGGGTTCCGTTCAGCAGTGCAAGCCCCTCCTTCGATTTCAGTTCAATGGGGTCCCATCCCATCTCTTTCATCACCTCTGATGCCTTTTTCCGCATCCCTTTCACATTCACATCACCCATACCCAGCAGCGGCAGGCTCATATGTGCCAGCGGAGCCAGGTCGCCCGAAGCCCCCAGCGAACCGTAGGTGTAGACCACCGGTAAAATATCGTTGTTATAGAGTTCGACCAGTCGCTTCACAGTGGCCACCTGGACCCCGGAATGACCGTATGAGAGCGACTGAATTTTCAGCAGGAGCATCAGCCGGGTTAACTCTTCGGGCACCTCCTCCCCTACACCGCAGGCGTGCGACATCACCAGGTTCTTCTGCAGCAATCCCAGGTTCTTATCCGATATCACCGTATCGCAGAGGGAACCAAATCCGGTGTTGATTCCGTAGATGATCTCATCCTTATTTTCCAGCCTGTGATCAAGGTAGTCCCTACAGGCCGTTATCTTTTCAACCACATCGTCCGATAGTACAATCTTCGTTCCTCCCGAACTGATCTCTTCAAATTTCTTCCACCCGATCTCCTCTGTGGTCACAAGATACACCTTATCCATATCTTAAAAATTTATCTGTTTGGCAGGAGACATTCTTTTCACCAATTCTTCCGGGGTGAGCCGCTCCTGGTTGCCGGTCTCCATCTCCTTCAGGGTAACCACACCATCCTTTATCTCCTGTTCACCAACCAGTGCCACAAAAGGGATCTTCCTGTTGTTGGCATAGTTCATCTGTTTTTTCATCTTCACCTGATCGGGGTAGAGTTCAGAGGCAATACCGCTTTTTCGCAGGCGGCCAAGTATGGGGATAATGTGCTTCACCTCCACCTCTCCAAAATTCACAAAGAGCAGCCTGGTATCCAGGGCACCTCTTTCCGGGAAGCGTTCCATCTGAAGCAATACATCGTATATACGGTCGGCACCAAATGAAACACCCACTCCCGATACCCCCTCCAATCCGAAAATACCGGTCAGATCGTCATACCTTCCTCCTCCACAGATACTGCCTATGGCCACTTCTGCCGATTTCACCTCTATGATGCTCCCGGTATAGTAGTTCAATCCCCTGGCAAGGGTCAGATCGAATTCAACCCCGGCCCCAACAGGGTCGGTCTCTATATAGTCCAACAACCGGTGCACCTCGTTCAGCCCCTCCTTCCCAATGGTGGAACCTTCCAGGAAACGCTCCAGGAAACTGAGCTTCTCTATTGTCGATCCCTCCATTTTCAACAGTGGACCGAGCTTCCCAATGGAATCGCTGCTCAACCCCTTCTGCTCCAGTTCGGCCAGGACACTCTCCAGTCCGATCTTTTCGAGCTTATCGATGGCCACAGTGATC
Source organism: Bacteroidota bacterium (assembly GCA_030642565.1). GTDB lineage: Bacteria > Bacteroidota > Bacteroidia > Bacteroidales. The sequence continues at coordinate 4,146 of DAOWNM010000235.1, forward strand.
TCTGTCATCCGCTCCGGCGCTCCGATCATCTCTGCGATCCCTGCCAGTACCTTCCGGTGATTCAGCTTGATCACTATCTTCAGTCCCAATGCTTCGAACACCTCATCGATTATCTGGATCAACTCAAATTCATTAATCAGAGCGTCGCTACCGATCACATCCACATCGCACTGGTAAAACTCTCTGTAACGGCCACGTTGAGGGCGATCGGCCCGCCATACCGGCTGGATCTGGTAGCGCTTGAACGGAAAGACAATCTCGTTGCGGTGTTGTACCACGAAACGGGCAAAAGGAACGGTAAGGTCATACCTTAATCCCTTCCCGGAGATCATGCTCCCCAATCTGCCGGCCGGGATTTCGGTA